>CACYJD010000061.1 GCA_902774655.1 uncultured Erysipelotrichaceae bacterium
TTTTATTAAGACTTCCAAGGTGACTTGCTTAAGATGTGGTGCAATTAAAAAGTTTAGTAAAGACTATAAGGAATTATTTGAAAAGCTAAAAAAGTATAACCTTATTTCAATAGATGATGGTGAAAGATTCAAAAGTCGTATTAAAGGATTAATTTCAAATTCAGATATATTGGATAACTATAGTGACGAGAATAAAGAATCTCTATTAAAAGAGATAATGGAACCTTATGTTGATAGTGGTATTCCTTATCAGTGGTTTGATAATTATTTCAAAATAATGTTCAATTTCTTACTTATTGAAAAGGAAAAAAATGATTATCTATATAAATAACAGAGGATAAATATTATGGGACAAGCATACGGTGTTAACGCAATTATAGTAAGAGATGATGGTAATAGTGTAGACTATCGCCCTAGATGTCCTTACTGCATGCATGTAGATATGATGTCTAAAATCTGTGGAGCGCATGCTTCTTATGGGGGAAGCATCAGCTACACTGTTTGTCATAACTGTGGCAAATCATTCCAAGTAATACTTAGAAGAGAAAACTAATTTTAAAACTTGATTACAATCTTTTATAAAAATTTTAATAACTTAAGTTATTAGGTTTTTAATTTGTCATGTTTTTTGATTTTTTTCGGTATTTATAAGTAGGAGGAAATATATAAATGTCTCGTAAGAAATATTTTGCTAAGCGCCTACTTAAAGGGAAGTTTTATTACCACGCTGATACGAAAGGAGGGCATCCAGCTTATTTATATAAGAAAAAAGATAATAAAAATATGTACTTTGTTATATTGTTTTCAACATCGTATCGATATGGCAGAAGAAAGCTTAAAAAAAGTATAGAACCAGGAAGAAATAAAGAATCTTATGCTACCGAAAACCCTTCTATTGTGAAAAGAAGAGAATTAAGTTCTAAAGAATTGACAAGATTAAGAATACACAAAGTGGATAAACCCACAATTGAAGTCATTAAACGAAAAAAATGATCCACGGATTCTTAGAATCTTGCGCGTATCATCTTGTCATTATTAAATAACAATTCGTTAACTAATTCAATAGAAAATTAATTTTGAAAAGCAATAAATGTCATAATTATCACTTTTTACTATTATCTTTTATAATTAGATAATAAGGATTACACCTATGGACACTAAAGAAGAAAAGAAGATGACCCTTCAAGAATATAAAGATAAATATTCTAGACCCACTAATACGAAGGCTATTAAGTTTGGTCTAGTAATGTTTATTGCATCTATTGGTATTATTGTATTTACCTGCCTACTTTTAGTAGTGCTTAAAGTATTTGAGCTAAATGAATACGCTGGCTACGCATCTATCGCCGTAGCGGTCTTAATCTATATCTTCTTTTATATCGTCCCAGTTGTGAAGATACAAAAGAACAAACCATTTATCACTAATGTTGATAGTAGAAACGTTAGACACGCCCAAAGATATAATCGAGATCTTAGAAATAAGATCAGTGACTCTATGATCGACTTCAACTCTAAAGTAGAGGGTATGTCTTGGTATGATGACGTATTAGTAGGTAAACTCGCTATCGCTAGAAGCACTAACAACGATAAAGAAGTTAAAGAACTATTAACTAAGATATATGACTCTGGAGTTAAAACTGAAGCAGATAGAATCATATCTAACCACGCTGTTAAAGTGGGTTTAATAACTGCTGCAAGTCAATCTAGTTATATTGACGCTGCATTCGTTGGAATGTATGAACTTAATTTAATTAAAGACTTAGTCTATTTATATGGCTTTAGACCAAGTGATGCTAAGTTACTTAGAATATATCGTAAAGTAGTGGTGAACTCCTTACTCGCTTATGGAGTCAGTAGTGGCACTACTAATCTAATTAGTAAAGGTTTATCCGCTACATTTGAAGGATTACCTTTACTAGGAACACTTATATCCACCGCGATAGCGTCAGCTAGCCAAGGTCTAGTAAATGGTATTATGACCGGTATCATCGGTGTTCAAACTAAGAGATATCTTATTAAGGAATACCATTTACAAGACATCTTAGACACTATCGAACTCGATAACCCTGAAGCAGATAATAAGATGCTTGAAGGTATCTCTAAAGAGATTAAATCTCAAACTAAAGAAAAGAAGAGTAAATAATACATAATATTTTTATCAAACTTAATGGCACTTTTGTGGCGGTTATTATGTTAACATATATCCATCCAAACTAAGTTTAGGAGGATATACATGAACACTAAGAATGTAATATTAACCGCCACAAGTGCCATTGCTTTATCATTGGTGATTACTTTTAACCTATCTAATAAAGCGACTACCACCGAAGTAGAAGCTGCACCTGTTAATAATGTTATTTATCTAAATAAAAATGGCGTAGGAATGTTCGCTGGTGAAATAAAAGCTTGTTTTTATTATGTCGAAGATGACGTAACAAAAGCGTACGCTTCTGGCTTAATGATGAAACCTGTACCAAACAATTTTGGTATCTATAGAGTCACAATGCCTAGTGACGCTCCATATAACCAATGTTATTTCTATGCTTGTGAAACAGGTACTGATGTCTTATGGGCCGAAACACAAGTACTTGATATACCAAGTAATAAGAATATGTATGTGCTAGATCAATCCAAAGAAGTGCCAGGTACACCTACACCTTGTACTGAGATTGGTGACTGGTCCTCTTTTGATGGAGACACTCCTAGTGAGGGAGACGGCTACTATTTAGTAGGAACTAAGACTAACTGGAAGTTTAAAGACGCGATTAAACTCACCAGTGGAACTCATGGAGATAAGGTAGAATTACTCCAATATGAAGCATCTAAGAATGAAGAATTCAACATTAGAAGTTACATTGAAGATGAAGAACAATACTATGGAGATAAATATCAAGTAGGGGAGTCCGCTAAAGCGGTTAATATCTTCCTTGATAATGAAGACCACTTCGTAGTGGATGACTATGTATTACCTCCACAAACTGAAGGATTTTATATCAGTGGAACCTTCGATACCGTTGAAACTTATGACTATTTACACTCCATAAAGATGAGTGATGTCTCAGGAGATTATGTAGCGGAATATCGTGGTTTATTATGTCTTTTAGGTGACTCTTTAAAAGTGCGTAACTTTAGTTATGAACGTCACCCTTGGGAAGTCTGGGCCACTTTAAGTAGTGAACAAGACTCAACTATTGGCGCACTTAATGGTGATAGTTTTGCCTTCACCTCTAGTGGTACCTATGACCTATTTGTTAAAGAGGTCGATGATTCATATGAATACATTGTTAAACCACATGTTGAAGCATTTACTGTTGATTTAGTTTGCTGCTACTATAATGGCGCTGCACTAGGGGAGATGGAATTCATTCCTGCTCAGGTAGCCTACGCTGGTGAAACATTTACTCCTACCGCTCCAGAAATGTCTTATAAATACTACTTAGGAGCGTACTATGATGAAGCCTGCACAGTTAAATATGATCCTCAAGAAATCGTTTCAAACTGTAAGTTATATCTTAAGTATATTAAACAAGGTTACTATTACACTAAGGGTGGAAGACTTAACCTAGAGAATGTCTTAGCCACTGGTGTTAGTATGGATACCTCTGATGTCCCTAATGATGGTTGGGCTCATGTCTATTTAACTGTAGAAGCCAATGAACAATATGACTTTGGTTACTTTAAAACTAATGGTGGTCCTCAAGGATTACCTGCTGCTGGTGTTGATGTCTCTCACCCATTAGTGGAATATAATTACAACAAATATCTACATCGCTTCCTTGTAAAAGGTACATATCACATTATTCATAATAACGGTAATAAACTAGAATTCTATGACGCTAGTGGTGAACCATATATTAATAAGGTGAGTCCTACAATTGAAATTGATAGTGATAACCATGTCACTACTGAATTAAGTAAACTTAAATCTAATTGGTCAAGCCAAAAAGATTTATATAACAGAATCGAAGATAAAACCGGTTTCACTAGTGTTGGTTTTAAGTTCACTGAAAACCCAACCAACATCTATGAAGAGTTCATGAATAAGTATTATCTCGCTATCTATTTGTATGGAAGTGCAGAACTAGAGAACTATATCTTCCCATCAATGGATCCAGTTGTACCTCATCCATATCCAACACCTGATCCAGTAGATCCTGTTGATCCAGTAGATCCAACTCCAACACCTGAACCAAGTCCTGAAAAAGCTAACGCTAATACGGGTGTAATTGTCGGTGTTTCTGTTGGTTCAGGTACCGCTTTATTAGCGGGATTAGGCGCCTTCTTCTTTATAAAGAAACGTAAAGCAAAATAACGATTTTAGAGTAGCAATAAATATTTTTTAAATATTAAAATATTTAATTGAATTTGACTTGTCGTGATTTTAAAAATGCCTCGCTATTTATAAAGTAGGAGGTATTTTTATGTCCAAAAAGATTATTTATACCAAACACTTGCTTAAAGGCCGCTTCTATTTACATGGCGATCACAAAGGTGGACATCCAGCATATCTTTATAAAAAAAGAGACAATAGAAATATGTACTTTGTTATTATATTTACTTCAAAAAAGAAAAGTGGAAGAGTAAAGCTTAAAAGAAGTATTAACCCTGATAGTGCAAAAGATTCTTATGCACTTAGTAAGCCAGCGATAGCTAAAAGAAGAGACCTTAGCAGAATGGAATTAACAAATATGAGAATCGATAAAGTTGATAAGCCAACGATAGAAGTGATAAAAAGAAAAAGATGATCCACGAGTTCTCAAGTGCTTATTAGCACATGGAACTTTTCACGTATCATCTAAATTTATTAAATACTATATTTAAAAATAATTCAAGACTAAAAAGAAAAAGATGATCCACCATTTCTCAAGTGCCCTAGAGCACAAGGACCTTTATGCGTATCACCTATTATTATTTAACTAAAATTAGTTAAAGAACACAAGCACAAAAAGAAAAAATGATCCACGGTTCTACCCATGCTTTACCCATGCTTCACAGCACAAGGAACTTTGCGCGTATCATCTTATAATTATTAAATACTTTATTTAAAAATAATTCAATACCAAAAAGAAAAAATGATCCACGGTTTCTCAGAAACTCTTAAGAGTTAGAGGAAACGCACGCGTATCATCTACTGACTATTTAACGACATTTAATCGAATCTTTCAAGCGTAGATATTAAAAGGTGGCACCCTTCTTGTTAAGAGTGCCACCTTTCTAATATGTATTGCTAATTAGAATGTAACGAATAATGCAGAACCACCCGCAACAATCCAACATGCTAAGATAGCGACTAATAACGCTCCGACAAAGACATTACCAGTCTTTCTATAGCAATATGTACAAATAAGTGAGAACACTAATACTTGT
>CACYJD010000062.1 GCA_902774655.1 uncultured Erysipelotrichaceae bacterium
AGGTCACTTATGACGCTTAAACCTGCGATTGAGGTTAGATAATCATCAAAATATCCAAGTAATCCAGCGCTTAAGAAAAGTGACATATATCCAGCACTTGCGACTATATCACTTACGTGAGATATAGTTGGGTGTAGTATTGCGTAAGCGTGACAGAGTTCTGGATTAGGTTGTTCATGGTGATCCACTACTAATACTTCCATTCCTAATTCATAGGCTCTATCAATTGCTTCAATAGCGCATACACCATTATCTACACAGATAATCATGTTAAAGCCTTTAGAAGCAATCTTTTCTACATTAGCGACATTAAGTCCATATCCATCAAGATATCTAGAAGGAATATAGTAACTTACTTCGTAATTAAGCTTTTTAAATGTTTTAACCATGATGCTTGTGGCGCTTATGCCATCTACATCGTAGTCACCATAAATGATGATTTTTTCTTTATTCTCGATAGCCTTAAAAATACGAGCAGTCATCTTATCCATTACTTCAATTGATTTAGGATCAATTAATTTAATAGATGAAACTGGAACGTTATTCTTTTCATATTCCTCTAAAGAAATATGGTAATAGTTAAGTAATTTATCTAAAAATGTCATAAGTAATAAAAAGGCTACAACAGTAGCCCTTTAGAATGTTAATCGTTAATACCAATAAAGATTGTTTCTTGAGGTTCACTTGAATTCTTCTTACCTTGGAGTTTGATTCTTTCTCTTCTACGTTTATTACGATTGAATTTAGGTAATCTAACTTTACCAAAGAGTTTTTCAAAGAATTCATCAAGATGAATTAACACGAATGTATTAAGAATTGTTGAGCATATAACTCCTAAGACCATGCCAAGGAACATAATAACGAATGCTGCTGGGCCAAATCCGAAGAAGTTAATGCCTAGATATCCTGCAAGGATTGAGAAGATAAATAATGCACTAGCAGAGATACCAACTGTTCTGACTTTAAGACTATGTCTAAGTTCAGGAGTTAATTCTTCTTTATTTTCAACTTTAAGTTCTTTCTCTTTAACTAGATAGAACATTGAACTGACTAAGGAAATTAACATAACGATTGGTAAAGCAAGTGAGTTAATTGCGGTAGTCTCAATGAATCTAAGTAAGCAGAGAACACCATAGGTGACGATTGTGCTAGAAGCGCTGATACAAAGGACACTTAAGGCCTTTGATGGGCGATATCTAAATGCTAGATATAAGCAAGCGGCAACTAAGCCAACTGATGTAGCAAGCATTACGAATCCTTGATCAGGACTATTAACTAATTGGGTTCTAGCTTTGCTAGACACCAAGATATAGTCACTACTGGATTTACCTTCAATTTCATCAACTAATAATTCAAATGCATCTTCGATGCTTGATGCATCAACGATTGAATCACCTAATCTATATTTGTATGAATCGTTTTCATTAAATACTTGGTTAGTTGTGGTTACAAAGTAAATGTATTTAGTTGTAACTGTTGTTTCAGCATCATATTCTTCTCTATTGTGAACTTCTACATTGGAATATGAGACAGGTTTATCGTTAACTAAGATGTTAGCGAGAACTTGGTTCTTATATTCATCAGCGGTTGTAAGTTCAGTGTTTTCACCTTTAATAGAAACATATAAAGCTGTTTCGTGGGATGTATCTCTAACAGATAAGCCATTGCCACCACCAATGATGGAGAATGTTGTAATTGATGCTAAGCCAATAACTAAAGCGATTAATGAAGCAAGTAAGAATGGTTTCTTCTTTGTGGAGAAATCCTTATTTGCGTATGGTCCTTCGTAAACGACCTTTTCATCTTCACTTAATAAGTTAGGAACTTTATCTTCTTCAATACCAAAGACTTTGTAATTGTTTTGGAAGGCGGTGTTATTAGTAACAAACCACATAAGTAATCTATAGATAATGAGGTTTGTAAGAACACTGACAAGTGCTCCGAAGAATAAGACAACGCCGAGTGGTCTAAGAGCGGTACCACCAAGTAAGTAGATGGCTAAACCGACAACTGCCAAGATAACAGCGAAGTCAATTGTAAGAAGAATAAACTTCTTACTTGCTTCAGTATTAGCTTTCTTAATTGAACGGCCTCTATAGACTTCTTCTCTGAATTTATTTACATAAATAATCTCAGTTGCTAAGTTAGCAGCACTTAATAAGATGCCACCGACAATAGCTCCGATATTGAATGTAGCGCCAAGTAAGACAAATACTAAGTAAGATAAGAATGTTGTAACAACAGTATTTGTAACCACCGCAACAGCGCTGATTTTATAGAACATTGCTAAGACAATTGAAGTAATAATAATAGCAGTTAATGTTGATAAAAGTGTGAGTGAGAAAGCGATATTGATATCGGTTCCTAAAGTTAAGATATTCTCAACACTAGCGCTTGTAGTGTTTGTGTTATAAGTTAATCCACTGGCACTTTCGGTAACATATAAATCTTTAACATCATATTCATAACTAGATGCATTGAATACAGAAACTAAATAGTTAGCTAATTGGTTAGCGTCTTTTAGTTTTGATGCATCATAGTTACCTTCTGAATCAGCAAAACCACAAAGGAATTGTAATTCAGTGTTTTCTTCAGCACTCTTTTCATACCAAATGTGTTCGTGATTGAATGAGCAGATGATTTTTTGACCAATGCCACTAGCATCGCTACTGGCTTTTTCGTAGGTATCACCTTCGACCCAGTTGGCCCATAAGAAGATGTCGGCTTCTGCACTACTACCTTCATCATCATGGAGTTTAGCTCTAGTTGGAATATAGGCACCACTTGGTTCTTCACTACCTTTACCAGCGTTTTCAACGAGTGTCTTAACAGCGGTTGAATCGCTGATTGGGAAGACAACATAAGGAACTAAGTCGTTTTGTTTAACAATATAAGCTTTGGAATCTTTGAATACTTGGTCTTGAGTTAATCTTGTTTCTTCATCCTTTGCGGCAAGTGAGAAGTTCTCACCGGAGAATGCTAAATATTTTCTAATATAAGTTAATTGAGTTTCGTTTTGTTCACGTAAGGCAACACGAATTGTGTCATTACCTTCGACCACTACTTGATAATCTTCAACACCAAAACCATCTAATCTAGATTTCATTTCTTTGGCAACGACACTTGCAGCGTCTTTGTCATTTTCAATATCGGTAGCGGAATCTTCTCTATCAGCAAGACGATAAACAATCTCTTGACCAGAGGCATATTCTCTACCAGTGTTTAATCTAGTAAATAATGGGGTGGCTGCTACTCCTACACCAAGTAATAAGGAGAGCGATAATAGTAAGTAACTTATAAATCTTCTCATATGTAATTCCTTCGCTTAATAAATTAATTTATTACGTATCGATAAAGATAATACTACTTGTAAAGGGTTAAATCAAATACCTTTTTAACTGATTATTAGGTTTTCCTAATATTTACGTATAGTTTTAAGCAAAATTGTGAATTTTGTGCATCTAATCCATTTGGGAAGTGCCATCACAAACGAATTTCTTCCGGATTCATTTTTAACCGTATCGAATTCGACGCGGTTATCGTTTATTAGAAAAAGTAATTGTTGTAAAAACATCTAGAATGATGTTAAATAATGCTACCGCGTCGTAGGGCTCTTAGAGGCCAGACGCATTTTTTTATCCCTAAGTGAAAATAATTGTTGCAATCATATTTAGAATAATGTTAAATATTTTTACCGCGTCGTAGAACCCTTAGAGGTTCGGTGCGGTTTTTATTTTTGTAACTATTTGTTTCTAATAGCTTCTTCTTTTTAATTTTCTCAATCGTTATTTTGTCTATTTTATTTATATAAAATCCAAATAATTCTCTATCGCCAAAATCATTTCTAGTTCCTCTAATAGGTCTCATGTGGACCACGCTACACTTTATGTTTTCGGCAATTGGTTTAGAAAGAATAATTCGATGGCGCCCATAAGTTGTGCCAAATATAACTGCATCATACTTATTTCGTTTTATGTTTTTTCTATATATTAATGCAGGATGTCTACCAACTACATAACATATATAGAACTTTCCTTTAATTAATTTATTTTTACGTTTTTTGCTCATTTTTTATATGCGATTCCCCTTTCTTGGTGATTATTCTTCCCTTAGGTGTTCGATTAATAAAATCTATCTGGAGTAGATAAGGTTCATAAACATCTTCTAAATTCTGTATTTCTTCACCTATTGAAAACGCTAGTGTTTCTAATCCAACAGGACCTCCATTGAACCTATTTAACAAAGTTGACAAATACTTGATATCTACCTCATCTAAACCAAGTTCATCAATCTTAAGAGCATTTAATGCTTTTAAGCATATATCTGTTGATATTTCATCTTTTTGTTCATAATTTACGAAGTCTCTTACACGTCTAAATATTCTATTTGCCACTCTTGGAGTGCCTCTACTTCTTTTAGCGATCAATCTAGCACCTTCGGGTGTTATTTTTGTATTAAAAACAGAGGATGTTCTAAGCACAATTTGTGTTAATTCATCTTCGGTATAAAAGTTAATTCTTTGAGTAATTCCAAACCTCGCTCTTAAAGGACTTGATAAGTCTCCAGCTCTTGTCGTGGCGCCTACTAATGTGAATGGTGGTAGATCTAGATTTAAAGTAGAAGACATTCCATTACTAGATGGTATAACAATTGATAAAACATAGTCTTCCATTGCAGAATATAGGACTTCTTCCACTATCTTGGGGAGTCGATGTATTTCATCTATAAATAAAATATCTCCAGCCTCTAAAGTAGACAAAATAGTAGCAAGTTCTCCAGTCTTTTCTATAGAAGGACCATT
>CACYJD010000063.1 GCA_902774655.1 uncultured Erysipelotrichaceae bacterium
TGCTTCTCTAGCTTGAGTACTCCATTTTCTAACTTTGTTGGCATCTTCAATGTTATTCGTTAAGAAACATCCACCAGCAGAACCAGTAATGATTTTGTTTCCGTTATATGAAACAGCGGAGTAATCTCCAAATGTTCCACATTGCTTGCCGTTTAATGTCGCTCCCATAGCTTCTGCTGCATCTTCGATAAGAAGAGCACCATGTTTGTGGCAGATATCTCTAATTAAATCAATTCTTCCAGGGAATCCATATAATTCAGCACATACCACTAATCTAACTTCTGGATACATTTCAAAAGCTTTTTCTAACGCTTCTGGATCCATATTCCATGTTTCTTCTTCTGTATCAATAAAGACAGGAATACCACCTTCATACACTACTGGATTTAAGGTAGCATCAAATGTCATATCAGAACAAAAGACTCTTTTGCCTTCTAATGCTCCATGACTAATACTAGGTCTACCATAAAGTCTTTCACCAGCTAATTTAACGCATAAATGTAATGCTGATGTGCAGTTACATAATGCAACTGCGTATTTAACTCCAGCCTTTTCTGCTGCAATCTTTTCAACTTTATTGATGTTCTCACCAACAGTAGACATCCAATTAGTTTTAAAGGCCTCAGTCATATACTGAAGCTCTTCACCGTGCATTGTAGGAGATGAAAGATAAACTTTCTTCTCGAATGGTTTTAAATCATCTTTTCTAATAAACATATACTATTTACCTAATGGTTGAATAAATTTAACCTTGTATTCACTTACTTCGATACCGAACTGAGTGAGTTCTTTGTTTAATAGATTAATGATGTCGTTAGAGCGGGTTCTATAGTCTTTAATTAAGACTGATGCATTACCATTTTCAGCGTATTCTCTAAGGACATCATTAATCTTATTGTCTAAGACACTCTTAAGGTTATCGTGAGATTTATAGTAAGTAGGAATATCAGTTACCTTATAGGTTAAGTCATAATTGATTTTATATAGATGGTCAGGACCATCATTAATAAATAATTTATCTGATTCGAAGTGATGATCTCCTAATGAGACGCTTGCTCCTACTGATTCTACGAATGGAATAAGAAAGTGTTTCTTTTCTCCTTCGTTAAGGAGTTTAACAATCTTACCGTGTTTCACCACTACTAAAACTTCATTATGTTTAGCGGATACAAATCTGCGGAATAAATAGAAAGCAATAATAAGTAATACAATTGCACCTAGAACAATATATAGGACTGGTGACTTAAAGATTTCCATTAGTTTCTCAGTAGCACCACTAGTAGAATCACCAGTAGATGGTTGAGTACTTGGAGTGTCTTCTAAATGTAAAAAATTAATGAAATTCATATTTATCTCACTTTCTATACGTTTAATTGATTATGTTTTAAAAAGAAATTTAGTTAATCTAATTTGTTAACAATATTAATTCCAACTTTAGCGGTAAATTTCTTTTTAAACATAACAAATTCAACTTCAATTGAACGTTTATGTAAATCTACCTTTTTTATGATGGCTTCTTGACCAAACATAGGTCCATCAAGAATAACCACTCTATTGCCGGGTTCTACTTCGATATTGCTTATCTCAGTAGTTCTATTACTACTAGCGTTATATAAGATGTCTACTAACCTTGCTTCATCTTCATTTAGAGGTACAAAGTTATATGTTAAAGCTTCTCTACCAAGTATCTTAGTGAACTCAGGTACTTTAGGTAAATCAAAGAAGAGTTGTTTAATGTCATTAGTCTCTACAAATAAATATCCTGGGAAACATCTAAGAGTGACTTCTTTATATTCACCCTTATACTTTCTTAGTTCTTTTCTTTGAGGAGAGAACACATCAAAGTCAGATGCATTAGACATAAATCTTTTAATGTCATCTATTACTTTTTGTTCTTTGCCTACTTTAACTTGAATAACGTAATACATATCTAATTTTGAGAATGAAAGATCTTTGATACGTGTATTTAATATACGTAACAAATGGGTATGATAGACATCTAGATAATTTCGAAGTGCCACAGGCTTCAACTAGTTAGCTAGAATGATATTGTTTCGACCCTATCAGTATAGGGTCTTATTTATTATAAATAAAACACCTATGAAACACAAATTAAATATTATATCGTAACTTTTAAGTTAACCCCCACTTAGAATTCGGGTGGTTAAAAGTGATAAATAGTAATGGATTTAGACTAAAAATAAAATCACAAATAAAAATAACAATATTTGTCGTAGAAATATGCAAATAGTGGACTTCCTATAGGATATTTCAAAAATATTGTTATTTATTTTCAGTGATTTTATATGTCTTAATTAGGGATGAAAGTAATACTTTAATATCCTTAGTTTCTTCAAGATCAAATGCTTTAGAAGCACTGACAATATCGGTCTCTAAGTTAGTGTTAATAGCTTCTTTCTTTTCAATAAAGATACGTTTATTGGAAGTTTTCTCTTGAGTTGATGTATCTAGAAGTAGCTCTTCATATAGCTTCTCACCTGGTCTTAAACCAGTCTCCACTATCTCAATATCCACGCCTGGGACCATACCAGCTTGTCTAATAAGTTTCTCCGCTAGATCCATGATTTTAACTGGTTTACCCATATCTAAAATAAAGATCTCTCCCCCTTCAGCGAATAATCCGCATTGTAGGATTAAAGATACCGCTTCTGGAATAGTCATAAAGTATCTAATGATATTCTTATCAGTAATAGTTACTGGACCACCTAGTTCTATTTGTTTCTTAAATAGAGGCACGACTGATCCATTACTACCTAAGACATTACCAAATCTAACCGCAGCGTATTTAGTGTTTTTACTCTTTTCACTGTAGTACTGGATAATAGTCTCTGCAAAGCGTTTAGTAGCACCCATAACGTTAGTAGGTCTAACTGCTTTATCAGTGGACACTAATACCATCTTTTTAACACCATATTTATCTGCTAGTCTAGCGACATTATATGTTCCAATAACGTTGGTTCTAATAGCCTCTTGTGGGCTATCTTCCATTAATGGAACATGCTTATACGCAGCAGCGTGATAAATATAGTCTGGTCTATATTTCTTAATGATTTGTTCCACTCTTACGTCGTTATAGGTAGAACCAATAAGAGTGACTAAATTAATATCAGTGATATGTTCTTCTCTCATTCTTCTTACGAGTTCCATTTGGATATCGTAAGTAGAGTTCTCGTAGATATCAAATAACACTAAAGTTTTAGGGTGGGTATTAAAGATTTGTCTAGTGAGCTCACTACCAATGGAGCCACCAGCACCTGTTACCATAACAGTGTTACCGTGTAACATATCATTAATCTTAGTGTTATCTAAGATAATAGGGTCTCTACTAAGTAAGTCATCTAAGTCAACATCGATAACTCTTTTATCGTTAGGTCCTTGCATTTCGCTTATTAGAGGCATACGTCTCACTCTTACGTTACAGGGGTTAAGTAAAGAGATGATTTCATGTAGTCTTTCTTTACTTATCTTACTCATAGCGATGATTACTTCTTCTGCTTGAGTATAGTCAATAATCTTAGCGATATCACTGATAGGACCTTTAACAGGTACGTTAGCGAATAAGCCACCTATCTTATTAGGATCATCATCCACTACTGCGACAATTTGGTTATGGTTATCTTTATTTCTTCTAGATTCATCAATCACTACTTTACCAGTAGCGCCTGCTCCTAAAACAATAGTTCTAACCTTTTGTTTCTTACTAGTTAAGATATGAGCGATATTAGTAACTCTAACTAACACTCTTATAGATGGGTGCATAAAGCACACCACAGCGGTAGATAGTAGCCATGTAAATACATAGTCACCAAAATTAGGTAGTTGAGGTACAAATACAATCACTACTAAACCAACAAGTTGGAGGAATAATGATAAAAAGAATATTCTTAAACAATCAAATAAACCGATATCTCTAGTTAAGATACGGTATACCCTAAAGATAAAGAACACTACTACTGTTAGTGTAGCAGCACTAGCAGCATATATAAGTATTGGGACTATGTTATCAGCAAATCCTTGATATCCATAGAAGGATAGAAAAGATAAAATTGATGTTGCTAGTGAGATAACTATATCCGCTAAAGCATATAGGTATCTAGGTCCTCTGTTCTTTTTAATGTCATTCATAGATGCAATCTAATTATATTCCTTTAAACGTCAAGATAGTATTCTATCTTAAATAAGTGAGCTATACAACAAAGAGTTTAAGATGATATTTTCATAAACTTTAGTGGTTAATAAGAAGAATTTTCTTATTTTTTAGGATATTTTAATCTTGTCTTCATCTAGTTGCTCTTTAAAATAATCATCCATTCTTGATCCGAAGAATACTATATCAATATTTTTATTAGTGGCCTCTTTTAATTCATCTTCTAAGAATCCTTGATCAATAAATGTTTTTATATTACCTGGTTCACAATATATATCGATATCACTACTAGTTGTGGCTTCACCTCTAGCATAACTACCAAATAAATATACTTCGTGTATATTGTGTTTAGAAAATATTGGCAATATATGATTTTTAATTTCCTTTATGGTTAAAACGTTTCGAGAAATATCGTTTGAAATCAAATTATAAATGTATTTATTCATACTTGGTTCAGAAATAAGTTTATCAATAATCTTCTTATCATCTTTGCGCACTCTAAAAGGAAACATTTTGTAGTTGTTCTTATTGTAACTATCAATATATTTTCTTTGATTAAATGGCACTTTTCTTACCCCTATACATATGATAGCATATGTTA
>CACYJD010000064.1 GCA_902774655.1 uncultured Erysipelotrichaceae bacterium
CGTCTTGCTTTTACTTTAAGAACATATATATCAACATTTTTAGGACAAATCGTAGATAACTTTTTATTTGTGTTCTTAGCGTTTTATATCTTACCTTTTATTCCATTCGCTATTCAGATTCGTTGGACCATATGGCAATGTTTGGGCGCTTCTGTTTTAGGCGCTTTAGTTGAACTATTAAGTGAAGTATTATTCACACCAATTGGTTATAGAGTGTCGATTTATTGGAAAAAACATCATGTAGGAGAAGAATACATTAAATCTACCTATGAGTTAGAAAATCTAAGTGCTTATGAAATAGGCGAACTAGTAAACCAAAAAGTTTTTACTCCATTAGAGGTTGTTAAGTACTTTGAAAATAGAATTACTTTGTTAAATAAGGATATAAATGCTTTCACTTATACTAAATTTGAGGATGCTGAAAAAGAAGCAATTAGAATCGGTGAAATATTAAATAAAGGACAGGAAGTTGGCCCTTTTGCAGGAGTTCCCTTTGCTCTAAAGGATTTCTTAGATTCGAAAAAGGGCTGGACTAATAGCCTTGGCGGTGTACCAGATCTAGATAGAATTGATTTGGAGAATTCAGCTTTTACTGAAGCAATGGAAAAGCTTGGAGGCATTGCTATTGGAAAATGTAACGCTCCAACTTATGGATTTAGAGCAACTTGTGACAATCTACGATATGGCCCTACTAAGAATCCTTTTAATAAAAAATATAATTGTGGTGGATCAAGTGGAGGAAGTGCTGCCGCTGTAACTGCTGGATTAGTTCCGATTGCAGAAGGGGGAGACGCTGGAGGTTCTATTAGAGTTCCAGCCAGCTGGACAAATACTTTTGGCTTTAAAGCATCGAATGGAACTATTCCTATGCATTATTCTCCTTACGTAGACCCTAATGCTTTCCCTTTTTGCATGTGTGGTGCTCTTACGAAATCGGTTAAAGATGCTGCCATCTTGCTCGGTGAGATGCAAAAATATGGTTCATTCGATCCGTTTAGTGTGAAGAAAGAAAAGGTAGATTATGTTTCTGCGATAAATAAATCAATCAAAGGACTTAGAATCGCTTACACTGATGATTTTGGGATCTTTCCTGTAGAAGAAAAAATAAAAAAACAGGTATATAGTCGCGCGAAATCACTAGAAAAGCTTGGTGCGACTGTTAGCAAAGTTGATATTAAATTACCGTATACGAGTAATGAATTAGAAGAGTTATGGTGCTTGTCTATATCTCAACAATCAGCAAACGAATGTAATGAATACAAAAATAGTGGTTTAGATATTGAAAAAGGTTTACCAAAAGAACTCTTGTATTGGAATGAGAGAGCTTTGAAAGAAAAAGATAGACTCCATGAATATATAGCTGCAAAAAACGAAATTAAGCGAGTTCTTGATGGTTTATTTGAAAACTACGATATTATAATTTCCCCAGTAACAGGTTGTTATCCTGTGTTAAACAGTAGTGACGGAAATACAAAGGGACCAGAATCTATCAATGGTGTTAAGGTAAATCCTTTAATCGGCTTTGCTCTTACGTATATTGTCAATTTTGTTGGTAACCCAGCTTGTTCGTTGCCGGCAGGGTTTGGAAAACATCATCTTCCAATTGGGCTTCAGATGATTGGAAAATATATGGACGACGAAACCGTCCTACAAGCTGCAGGAAATTACGAGAAATTATACCCAATTTTAAAGTAAACTAAATTCTTTCCCAAGATTTGAAGTTGCAATAACTCACTCCAACGTTGTAACATTGCGAACCTTTATAAGCCATTGCAGTTAATCTAACTTCAAAGTATGCAATTTTTGGAGTGAATGCACTTGTCTCATAATATTTTATTTCTTTTGTTTTTGTCGAAATGGTTTCTGCTTCGATATTGTGCTTACCAAGGTATGAACCATTGGAATCAAAATAGTAAATTCTAAAAGTATCTTCGCCTAACTTTGGTTTGTCGCTACAGTTGTTAACTTGAGATATGCCTAGTCTAATTTCTAATTTATTACCGGAGTGTTCAAATAATTGAGTTTGAAAACCCTTATTAACTTGATCAAACCTCAATCCACCGGGGTACTGCGTGGTTTTTTGCTCATTATAGCTATAAAACTTTGGTTGAGCGGTTTTGCCTGGTTCACCATCATCGCAGGAATTTCCATAGATATATCTAAAATTATCAGGAAGTTCATCGTACATGTAGTTTTTAGACCAGGTACTATCATCAGCAGATAAGGTAGTCACTAATTGATATGGAGTTTCATTTTTAGGAAGTTCCATTTGGTAGTAGCCACAATCTAAAAGAACCTTGCCATCATCATCCGTAGTTGGTGTGTCTGGGTCTGGATCATCAGGAGTCTCTGGGACTTCAGGATCATCTGGTTCTGTTGGCTCGTCTGGATTTACTGGATCAGTTGTTTGTCCTGGGGCGTCTGGTTCACTATCAGCAGGTTTATTTGACGGTGTATCCGCACAGCCTACTAATAACATAATTGCTAGTATCGAGAGTAGAAGTTTTTTCATACTTTTCAATTTTAATATTTCTGTTAAAAAAGTTCTATAAAAGTATTGGCTACAATTATAAATAAAAAAAGATTAGAAATAATCGAATGTTTAATAGTGAAAAGTTTTAAAGTTTGCTCTTTCTAAATCTAAGATTTAATAAGATAATAATAATAAGGAAATCTTGTTTCGTATATTGCACTTATACTATGGACAATTATAGAAAACAATTTTACAAAAAACTTCAAGATAGTGGAGTTCTTTCATTGCAAGACTTTTTAATGTCCTTATCTTTTGATGAGCTTCTTGAAGTTGATATGAATACTGGCAGTTTAAACCAAATTCATCATATTGTAGGAAAATACTCAACACCTTTAGCGGTTAATACTTATGAAGAATTGTATCAATGTGTTTTAGATAATATTGTTCACCCAGAAGATAAAGCAGCTTATGAACAGATGATGAATCCCGATCATTTCTTTGAAAGATTGGAAAAATCTGATATTCGAAACTTTGATTCTGCAATTATGAGATTTAAACTCCAATCCGGAGGGTATCGATACATCGAACAAATCATAATTGCAGGGGATGAGTTTGATTTAGCTCCTGGCATTTTTAGAGTTTACATTTATGATGTTCATAACTTTGTATCAAGAAACTTAGATCAAATTGGAGGAATATTAGATAATCAGTTCTCTGAATACGATGAAGTTTCTGGTCTATTTAGATTTAACGCTTTTGCTAGACATGGTATTCCGCTATTAAAAGAAAAACCTGATTCAGAATGGGTTTTTACTCTTCTTTCAATTGAAAACTTCACTTTTTATCATGAATGGTTTGGAGAAGAACAAACCGCATCACTTATTTCTAAGATTGGCGCTATTGTGAAAAGATACGCTGAAGAAAGAAAAGGTTTGTGCTGTGTTGATAGTACTAATTCCTTCCTCTTATTAACTATTTATGATGAAGAAGGTACTAAGAAATTATTTGATGAAGTTCGTAATTTAATCGTATCGTTAGGATTCTCTTCTGGTTTTATGCCTGCTATTGGTGTAGCACAATTTGAAAGAGGTATCACAATTGCGGATATGCTTGAAAGACTTCATATTGCTGTTCACAAAGCGGAATCCGATATTAAAAATAGAATCGTTACTTACGACCCATTGATTCGTAAACAAAATCAAGCTGACCATGTCGCTATTTCAGAATACATGGCCGCATTTAGAAACGGAGAAATCCAATTCTTCTTACAACCACAAGTAAATGCATCCAATGGAAAAATTGTTGGAGCAGAAGCTTTATCAAGATGGGTTAAACCTGACGGCAAGATGGTTGGCCCTGGCCACTTTATTCCATTACTTGAAAAATACGGCTTTATTATTGACCTTGATGAATACATTTGGGAAGAGGTTTGCAAGTATCAAAGAAGGCTCTTGGATAAAGGAATTACCCCAGTTCCTATATCTTTAAATGTCTCTAGAGCCGATATTTTCTCATTAGATATTTATCGTGTTTTCACAAATTTAGTTAAGAAATATAACTTACCTACTAAATATATAAAGATAGAAATTACTGAATCTGCCTATACCGAAACAAGCGAACTTATCAGTGTCCTTGTTAATAATTTAAAACGCGCTGGTTTCAGTGTCTTAATGGATGACTTCGGTAGTGGATACTCCTCATTAAATATGCTTAGCTCATTAAAAGTCGATGTTATTAAGTTAGACGCTAGATTCTTGGAAATCAAAGGACAATCATTCAAAAAAGGTATCAACATTCTTGAATCTGTCGTCAATATGGCAAAACAGATTTATTTACCAATTATCGTTGAAGGCGTTGAAAGAAAAGAACAATTAGATTTCTTAATGGAACTTGGTTGTAGATACATCCAAGGTTATTACTTCTATAAACCAATGCCTGTTGATAAATTTGAAGAATTAATTAAAGACGAAAATAGAGTAGAGCACGAAGAAATCACTGCTAAATTAAATGAACAATTCCGTATCAGAGAATTCTTAGATAAAAATGTTTATAGCGATGCGATGCTTAATAATATTTTAGGACCTGTTGCTATTTATGCTTTGCATGATGAACACGTTGATATCATTAGATTCAATGAAGAATTCTATCACGCTGTTAATGTCCCTGATTTCAATCAAAAACTTGAAAACATTGATACTTTAATGCCTGAAGATGATGGTCCAAAGATGATTCAAACATTAAAGGATGCTAGAAAAGATCGTTTAAA
>CACYJD010000065.1 GCA_902774655.1 uncultured Erysipelotrichaceae bacterium
AGTTTTTCATCAACCGCAATCTTAATCATATTATTAAGAAGAGTTTGTGATACACGGAAATTGATTTCTTTGTCTTCTTTTGTACTATCAAAAGACTCCACTAAAGCGGTATTAAGAGCTTCATTTTTATCAAAGTTTTCATAATAAGTCTCTTTAGTAGTGGACTTATCTTCAATCAAAATATATGCGGTGCCTACAGGTAATACGATTAAAACGGTAAAGATGATTAAAAATATAAGAAATCCTCTACCTCTTCTTTTCTTTTTCTCTGCCATAATAGTTCTCCTTAATCTAGATTAAGACTAAATGTCATCTTTACAGGGTTATGATCACTAAATTCAAATTCGTTATCAATATTTGTAACTTTGATATTGTTAATCTTAGCGCTATTAATGATGAATCCATCAATAACGGTTAAATAGTTAATTCCATATGTATATGGCATCTCTGCCGCTCTACAAGTAGGAGCATTTAAGCTAGTTGCCATTGTATAGTTTTCTGGTAAGTCATCAGCATCGAATTCTCTGACCCATACAGGATTAATTTCCATTGTTGGGAAATAGCCAACACTATGAGCGATATCGTGGTTAAAGTCTCCGCCAACAATTACATAGTTATCTTTTTCTTGCTCTAAGAACTGACATAAGAAGTCCATTTGTTGCGCTCTAATTAAACCACCCTCATCGTAAGCGGACATGTGTGAGTTACCAATTACTAATTCTTTGCCATTTGATAATGGATAACGAACGACGCTAAAGCATCTATCAAGGTCAAAGAATCTAGCAGGGAATGAGTTATCTACTGGATAAGATCTTCTAACAGCAGTGGACATTTTATATTTAGAGAATGTTGCAACACCGGAATTAGATCTACCGATAGGTTCATTAAATGGATAGGCCAAATAAGCAGTATGGAAGTTTGATGCCATAACTGCATCATATTTATTGCCAATTTCTTCGATAAATTCTTGATATTGATTAATATGGTATGAACGATCGCTATCAGTATCAATCTCTTGGATAATAGCGAAATCAGGATCTAGTTTTTTAACAAGATTAAGCGCACCATAGGTATTCTTATAACATTGTGCTTCGCTACTTGCTCTTGAGTGGGTGCCAACAATAACGCGTCCATCGAACATTTCGCCGCTATCCATAAAGAAATCATAATCTCTATCATAAGCGCCGAACCCAATATTATATGTAACAATTGTAAGTTCTTGACCATTAGTGATTTCGTTAGGTTTTTCAGTAATTCCAGTAGATTTAATAATCTCTTCAGTTAATTCATAATTATCTGGAATACGATAATATTGTGCCATTACGTATAGTACATATGAACCGACTAAAGTAATTAAAAATCCTAAAACACTGGCAAGTGAAATAATAGGAATAAATATCGCTCTTTGTTTAGTAGTCCACGATTTTTTGTTCTTTTTAGACATATCAAATCTCCCAATGGATAACTTATATTTAAAATATAACATATTTAAATCGTAAAATAGATAATAAAAACAATTTCTTCAGTTAATAATAAAACTGAAGATACGTATTTTTACATTTGTCATAAAAAAGTCTCAAATACTTGAGTACCTATTATTTATTTTTTATGAAACCGGTTTCATGGATTTTTGATTAAAAATGTAACATCACTTCGATATAATTAATTTCGGTAAAACAGTATCGATTGGATTTAATTATGAAATACGTATCAAAAAATCAGCTTCAAAGATACCCCGTGTATCACAAGTTATTACTTAATCATCTAAAGAATGGTGAAGAATTTATTTCTAGTAGAGTAATCGCTGCAGAACTTGGTTATAGTGAAGAACAAGTTCGTAAAGACTTGCAAGCAATTACTACTTATCCAGGAACACCTAAAAGAGGCAGAAACCTCAACGAACTTGTTCTCTCATTAGAAGAGTTCTTGGGTTATAACGATATGTCTCAAGCTATTCTTATTGGCGTGGGGCACTTAGGCGCCGCTTTATTAAATTACAAATTATTCCCACAAATGGGATTAAAGATTATCGAAGCTTTTGATAACGATCCTAAAAAAGTTGGACTAACTATCAACAACATAGAAGTTAAAGATTATAGTTCGATAAAAGAATTCATTAAAAGTAGTGGCGTAAAGATTGCTATTTTATGCATTCCAGGCGAGAACCTACAAGTTATCGTCGATGAAATAGTTAAAATGGGAATTGTAGGAATCTGGAATTTTGCCCCAGGAGTTATAAATGTTCCAGATCGAATTACAGTTCAAAACGTTGATCTTGCTTCATCGTTTGCAGTATTAACTCACAACATGAAGCAAAAGATAAAGGCAAAATAAAAAGCACCAAATGGTGCTTTTTAAATAACTAAATTTATTTCTTGGCAATTTTGCCTTTATTTTTGCCCTTTGAATTGTGCATCAATAGAGCGCCACCTTGGTTTTCGGCCATCTTCTTTGAATAAGCTTCAGCTTCAGCCTTAGTTTTAAATAATTTAATTGCCTTTTCGCCTCCAGCAAATTTGACTTGCCACATTCCGTCTTCACGTTTTGCTACGTGATAAACTTTTTTGCCTTCCTTTGCTTCTTTAGCAGCAGGTTTAGCTGCTGGTTTTGCTGCAGGTTTAGCAGGTTTTGCTGCAGGTTTAGCAGCCTTTTTAACTTCTTTTGCCATTATTAATACTTCCTTCCTCACCTATAATTTTAAACTTTGGTGAAGTTTTGTAAATCGTTGTTTTTAGTAATTATTATTAATAATGTTACTACCTATTTCATTAATGTAATCATAATATCTATGATGCTGACGAGCTTCACCAGAATAGCTATACGAATCGATATATGATGTTTCCCAACCATGATCATCAAAATATCTATATGTAGTGCGATTAAGATATTTTATATTAAGGACAAAACCATTATCTTCAGTTCTTTGCCAACTTTCTATTTCTTCGGCGTAACTTTCTTCAGTGTAATTTGCCGCTATGCTTTTAAGGTTGTCATAAGCATATGTTACGCTAGAAGTATTTTGAGGATTAAATTGTTCACCTCCAAAATAACCACCAGCAATTTCTCTTCTAACCCAATATCCTCTTGATAGAGTACGCGTTGTTAAATCGATCTCTTTTACGCTTGTTTTGCTCTCATCGACAGTAAAATTTACAAATTGCCCATCTACATATTCTGCTAATTCGTAGTGATATATATCTCTAACCGCGACACCAAGATTATAAACATAGAAATGCGCGACATATTTACCCTTAGGTGTTGTATCTAAATCTTTGGTTGCTTCAACTAATTTTTGTAAATCTGTTTGAACTGGACCAACTGGCTCACTAGGGTTACCTTCGCCACATGAAACTAGCATAAATAATGCAGTAGTGCTTAATAAAACTGATTTAATTTTCATAAAAAATATGCTCCTTATTTAGAAGCATATAATTTTATGCGCTAAAAAAGTGCTAACGATTATTTGCTTGCTTCGATTGCGCTTGCAAAAGCCCACATGAGGTTATAGCCTCCACATGGTCCATCAGCGTCTAAAACTTCGCCAATAAAATATATATTTCTTTCGATTCTCGATTCAAAGTTAGGTTTAATATCTCTTAACTTAATACCGCCAACAGAGATTTGAGAGAACTCAAAATCATATAGTTTGTAGAAAGTAAATTCTAGTGATGTAAGTAAGTCGAATAAATCATGATTTTTATCAATTCGGGCGAGTATATATGCCTTAATTTTAGGATCGAGGTATTTATCTAAGACATAATCGCTTGAATACTTGTCAATTTCTTCTCTAAGTTTTCCTTTAGAAATATCAGGTAATAAATCAATCAAGATTCTGATATTTTTGCCTAGATGTCTAGCAATTAATCTCGATTGATTAAAAATTACAATCCCACTTAAACCTTTATTTTTAAATAGGATCTCGCCTCTTTCGACATTAGTGACCTTATTGTTTACTAATAAAGTGACCGCTCCAGAGATTCTAACACCATCAAGAATACGAGTATCTTCTTTAGTGTAGATAGGACAAAGTCCTTCTCTAATTCTATCTATTTCATATTTATGATCTTCTAAGATAGTGTAAATAACTCCATTACTACCTAGTTTAGGTGATGCATTACCACCAGCGGAGATAACTAAGCGATCACAATCATAGTTATCGATACTTGTGACCACTTCGATATGGTCACCATGTAAGCGATAATTAACAAGTTCTTCACTTAAATGAACTTTTATCTTAAGTTCTTCAAGCTTCTTAAGAAGAATGTTTCTTACTGATGTAGCAGCTTTACTAGTTGGATAAAGATAACCATCCTCAGTAGTGGTTAAGCTTAATCCTAATTTATCGTAGAAGTTAATGATTTCTCTGTGATTATGTTTACTTACTGTTTCAAACACAAAAGGGTCATTATATATATCTTTATTTAATATAGAGTTAGCGATATTACATTTACCATTACCGGTTGCTAATACTTTTTTAAGAGGTTTATCTAAATGCTCGATAAACATGATGTCATCACTTGGATGATTCATCTTTCTATTTATCGCATAGATCGCTCCGCTATAACCTAGCCCAATAACAATAATCTTCATCCCCATAATTCTAGAAAATAATCTCACTATAATCAAATTCAATTGTTATAATAATTTCACTTGCGCCAATAGCTCAACTGGATAGAGCACCTGGCTTCGAACCAGGGGGTTACGAGTTCGAGTCTTGTTTGGCGCGCCACT
>CACYJD010000066.1 GCA_902774655.1 uncultured Erysipelotrichaceae bacterium
GCAGGTCAAATCTGTTGCACTTCAGGTTATGAAGAAGCTGGTGGATTAGGCATTGTTGCCGGCATTAATGCCTGCTTATTTATTGAAGGAAAAGAACCATTTATTCTGAAACGTAACGAATCTTATATTGGCGTTATGATTGATGATCTTGTTACAAAAGGTACCAATGAACCATATAGACTACTATCTAGTAGAGCAGAATATCGACTTTTATTAAGGCATGATAACGCTGATTTAAGACTAACTCCTTACGCTCATAAGTATGGATTAATTAGCGAAGAACGTTGGAATAAATTTGTTACAAAAAACGAAAATGTAGCAAAAGCAGTGGAGATCCTATCGAAAATTCACCTGGGAACAGGTAAAGAAACTACAGACTATTTGTTATCTCAAGGCCTTGAACCATTAACTAGTGGTGTAAGTGGAACCGAATTTTTAAAACGTCCAAATATCCATTATGAACACGTAAGACATTTAGTTCCTGAACTACAAGAAATTGATCTCGATTATATTGGTATTATGCAACTAGAAGTTTCAGTGAAATATGAAGGTTATATTAAACGTCAAAAAGTAGAAGCTGAAAACTTTAATAAATTTGAGGATTATCCAATCCCAGAAGGAATGGATTATTTACATATGCACGGACTAGCATTAGAAGCTAGGCAAAAACTAGATAAAATTAGACCTACTACAATTGGTCAAGCAAGTAGAATTAGTGGAGTTAATCCTAGCGATATTTCAATACTAGTTTTAAACTTAAAACAAGGACATCATGAATAAACAAATATTGCTCAATACTTTAAATGAATTAAATATCTCAGACATTAGTGGTGTTAGTGAGAAACTTTTTAAATATTTAGTTTTACTCAAAGAAACAAATCAAAAGTTTAATCTAACAACAATCACTGACGATGATGAAATTCTTTTAAAACACTTTGTTGATAGCGTTTTGCCATATCGTTATTTCGACTTTACTAGATATGAGAATTTATGTGATATAGGTTCTGGCGCGGGTTTCCCTGGCTTAGTTTTAGCGATTTGTTTTCCAAATTTAAAAATTACACTTGTTGAGTCAAACGGAAAAAGAGTTTCATTTTTAAATTTGGTAAAGAAAGAACTTGGGCTAGATAACGTTATAGTCATGAATGTTAGAGTAGAAGATTTTAAATCTGCAAGAAGTAAGTTTGATATTGTTACTGCTAGGGCGGTCTCCCAAATGTCTATTCTTATTGAAATATGTGTTCCATTATTAAAAGTTAATGGCCAATTAGTCGCGTATAAAGGCCCTAATATTGAAGAAGAATTGTGCAATGCTGAGAATGCAATGGTGCAATTAGATGCAAGATTGATGGAAGTTGTAAAATACGAACTTCCTATCAAAAAAGATGCAAGAAGTCTCGTCATTTTGAAAAAAATGAAAGAAACAAGGAAGAAATTTCCTCGTCCTTATACAGATATTAAGAGCAAACCTCTTTAATTCTTATCTTATTTATATATAATAGATATTAGTTTCAGGGCAGGGTGCAATTCCCGATCGACGGTAAACCCCGTGAGCGAAAGCTGATCTAGTGAAATTCTAGAGGCGACAGTATAGTCTGGATGAAGAGAAACTTTTATTTATTCGCCCTGAAAGAAAGGGCATTTTTTATGAGTTTTTACGGTATTATTGGTTTAGTACTATTCGTAATATGCTTTCTTCTTTCATTAAAGGTCTATTATGATCATAAAGGTAAGAAAACATATACAAATTTCACTAAGTTTATTGTTAGAGTAGCTATTTTTGGTGCTATATCTACAGTACTTTATGTTGTTCCGTTTTTTAAATTTCCAATTCCTATTTTTCCATCATTTTTAGAATTTCACTTTGATGAGATTCCTGCTTTTATTGCAGGGTTTGCTTATGGGCCACTTTCCGCTGTTGGTGTAATTGTTGTTAAAACCATTATTAAATTACCATTTACAACCACACTTACTGTTGGCGAAATTAGTGACTTATTATTTTCAACAGCATTTATTGTTCCTGCTACTTTAATTTATAAGCATCATCGTAAATTTAGTGGAGCTCTTATAGGTTTATTGGTTGGAACTATATTCCAAATGATTATTGCGGTAGTTGGCAATATCTATATTATGATTCCATTTTATGGAGCGGTATTTGGATTAAGTGAAGAATCTATTCTTTATTTATGTAGATTAGCCAATCCAAACATCACTAATGTAGGATGGAGTTATGGCTTAATGGCGGTTCTTCCATTTAATGCAATTAAAGATGGAATTGTTATAGTAGTGACAATTTTAGTATATAAATCAATGCATAAATTCATTGATAGATTACAAAGTAACTAAAAGAAAAGCCACTCTTAAGAGTGGCAAATATTGAAAGCGTTGGTATTATTCAACTGAGATAGCACCGAATGGGCAATCAATACCTAAATCGCCTTCGACTTCTTCGACGATTGCACGTGCGTGTCCTTCGTCATCAAACTCGAAGATGTCTGGTCTCATGCCAACGCATAGACCGCAGGAACCGCAAAGGTCAGAATCGACTTTTACTTTTGGCATTTTTTATTCCTCCGTTGTCCTTAATTAGGACATAATGATTATACAACGTTATTTTTATTATTGATACCTATTTTGTAGCAGTTTCAATTTTTTTATTAATATAAGTCGCAATACTTAGATTATATTTATCATTTAAACTATTGCTTTCGGTTAATCCAAAACTAGGAATACCTGGATTTATAATGTTAGAACTAATTGAATTAAGCGTTGAGTAATTTTGTTGAACCTTTGAGTAGTATTCTTGATAGGCTTGAATTGAGAAAGTACCGTTATTAATAATTTCGTTAATCTTGTTTAAATAATCTTGCTTAACAGTAGTGGAATTGTTGCTTAATAAAGTAACCCCAATAAACTTTTGATCGTTATATGAATAACCAGTTTTAAAGTCAAAAGGAGCGACTTCTGCGCCTTTATTGCCTGTTGGGTTGTCAGCATCGTTATTTCCAGTAGCGCCTAAAACCCTATCGTGATCTGTAGGAATAAATATAGCTTTTTGACCGTCAAAATACATATAAGTATTGTTATAGTTTCCTCTTAAATCATCAGGATCGCCAAGTAGATAACTTGTCGCTAAATATTTGATTAATAAATCATAATTGGAATTTGTTTGTAGCCACTCATAAATGGTATTTCCGTGTTGTTGGTTGAGTGAAGTAATCCAGTTTTTAAGGGTGGAGTGATCACTTGTATCTTTATTAGTTTTTAAATCATAAGTGTAACCAACTTGTCTAAATTTGTTACCATCTTTTTCGATTGTTTCCACTCCAAAGAGGTTAGAATCAGTGCTGTCAAAACGAGCTCCAACGCCGCTGCCCCAGCTTAATTTATATAAGTCGCCACCTCTAGAAGCTTTAACAAAGTTACGTTTAATAAAACTCTTATTGGCGGTCTCAATTGCTAAATAAACCCCCATATTCTCAACTGAATCACCAACTTTCATTGAGAAATTCACAGGATTTGAGCGTAATGATAATCCACCATTTGAGCGGTATAGTTCATATGCGTAATATTCTCTTAAATAAGTAGAATCAAGATTTCTATTCCATCTAAAATCAATTTTACTGATGCCAAAGAATTTTCTATCTTGTCTAGAAGCTTTAGCTACTTCATCTTGCCAAGTTTTGGGAGTTTCAGTGAACTCGTCATCAAATGTTTCTTCGAATGATAATTTGTAGTGCCTTAGATTTAACTTATTACCATTAAGGATTGCACCTCTTGAAGTATTACCTTTTTGACGTATACCCACTCCTTCGTAGTGGAAATGAAGTCCAAGCATATAGATATCTAGTTTACATTCTCTAAATGACTCTCTATTTTTAGTGTAATAGTCATTATCTAGTTTATTTAATTCGTCTTTGGAGATATCAATTTGTACTCTAACCTTATTATCTAAATTAAAGAATTCAAGCAATCCTTTTTCATAATTAGATTGAAGAACTCCATTGATTTCACCTTTTTGTTCAACTTTAAGTTCGTTATATTTTTCTTGAAGATTGATATCACTATTAGTGTTTTCAAGTTCAACATAATCACCATATGCATTTAAATTAATTTTTGTAGTGTCACCTGGTTGATCAGGTGTATCTGGTGTGTCAGGAGTATCTGGATTTGTGGGTGTATCTGGTTCAGATGGTTTATCTGGGTCAGGAATTGGAATGTTAAAATTAAAATCACATGCCGCTAAAGACATTAATGAACTGATAGAAAGTAAGACTAGCGCTTTAGTTTTGCTCATAACCGCTTATTATTATTATATGTATAAAATTTCAATGGGGTAAAGATATTTTAATAAATATTAATATTTAATCTATTAAAGAGCATGCTTTTGGGTTAATATAATTAACAAGGATTTTGTATGGAAACAAGAGTTGAAAGGTATCGTAAATTACGCGAAGAAATTAAGCATAATGTGACCGAAGAAGAAACAACTAAAACCGTTACTTCTAAAAAGGTTAATGAAGCTTTAAGCTCTAAGCATAATAAAACGAATAAAATACCTGTTAAAACTATGCTTGATGCATATGAAACTTACGATACAAATCCCAAGGCAAAAGTAGATCCTTTAAAGACTATAAAAACACGAAAAATGGCATATATAGTCGCCTCAATTGTTGTTAGTTTAATATTAGTGGCTGCAACAATTATTACAAATATGGAACAAAGAAGAATTGTTGTCGCTATCGATGGCCCTGCCGCAGCAGGTAAATCCACCGTATCAAAAGAAGTCGCCAAAAGACTTGGTTTTACTTATATCGATACAGGTGCGATGTATAGAGCGTTTACATCATACGTTTTAGATAAAGGCGTTGATCCTGAAAACGAAGCTGAATGCGTTAAACTTATTCCAGAAGTAGATATTGAACTATTTCCAAATGGAAAAGTTATGTGCTCTGGTAAAGACGTAACTAGAGTCATCCGCGAACCATTCATACAAAGATATTCGTTTAGCATTGGTTGAACTTCAAAGAAAAATGGCAAATAAGGTAAGCGTTGTTATGGATGGTAGAGATATTGGAACATACGTTTTACCAAATGCGGATGTCAAAATCTTTATGGTTGCGAGTGTTGAAGAACGCGCTAAACGTAGATTTAAAGAAAATCAAGAAAAGGGTATCCCTTGTACATATGAAGACATTGTCGCTGATGTTGAAAAAAGAGATAGAATTGACTCAAGTAGAGCTTTTGCTCCTCTTAAACCAGCAGAAGACAGTGTTCGTTTAGATACTTCAAATATCAATATTGAAGAATCAATCCAAGCCGTGCTTAAAATTATTCACGAGAAAGCAGGAATTTAATGGCTTTAGGTGTCGTTGCAATTATTGGAAGTCCTAACGTAGGTAAATCTACGATTTATAATCGTATTGTTGGTCGTAGAAGAGCTATCGTTGATGACCAACCAGGTGTTACTAGAGATAGACTCTATGAGACAACTAGTTGGTTAGATAGAGATTTTCGTATTATTGATACTGGTGGTATTGAGATTGCAAATAGACCATTTCAAGAACAAATTAGAATGCAGGCTGAAATCGCCATTGAGGAAGCTGATGTTATAGTTTTTGTTTGTGACGCTAAGCGTGGTGTTTCAAATGATGACCGTTTAGTAGCAAAAATGCTACACAAATCAGGTAAACCTGTTGTTTTAGCGGTTAATAAAGTTGATAACTTTGAAACTAGTTTTGAGATTAACCAATTCTATTCTTTAGGACTTGGTGAACCTATTCCTACTAGTGGTGAACATGGTATTGGAACTGGTGATATTTTAGATGCGATTGTTAAAGTTTTACCTAAAGAAGAGGAAGAAAAGTACGATGACGCTATTACTTTTAGTATCATTGGTAGGCCAAATGTAGGTAAATCGTCATTAGCAAACGCTATATTAAATAAAGAAAGAGTAATTGTTAGTGATATTGTCGGTACTACTAGAGATTCTGTTGATACTCCATTTTCAAAAGATGGTATTAATTACGTATGCATTGATACGGCAGGTTTACAAAAACGCGGTAAGGTCTATGAAGCAGTCGATAAGTATAGTGTTTTAAGAGCGCTATCCGCTATTGATAGATCTGAAATCGTATTATTTGTTATTGATGCGGATACCGGAATTATTGAACAAGATAAACATGTTGTGGGATATGCTGTTGATCGTAAAAAAGCTATCGTTATTGTAGTTAATAAGTGGGACCTCGTAAAAAGGGAACAAAACACCCAAGCCGAATTCGAAAAAAAGATACGAAAAGAATTCCAGTTCATTGACTATGCGCCAATTATTTTTGTGTCTGCTAAAAACAAGACAAAAATTGAAAGAGTTTTTGAATCAATTGCGAAAGTCCACGAGGCATATGACCGTCAAATTACAACCTCAGTTTTAAATGATGTTATTCAAGATGCACAATTAATGAATGAGGCTCCTGATTTCAATGGTGGTAGATTAAAAATATATTTCGCGAACCAAGCTAATTCGTGCCCACCTTCATTTGTTCTGTTTGTCAACAAGCCTAAGTATGCACACTTTTCATATTTAAGATATATCGAGAACAGATTAAGAGATGCGTTTGACCTTGATGGCACTCCAATTGAGCTTGTTTTGCGACAACGGGTGTAATAATTTTTCCTAGAAATATCAAGGGTTTGTGATTAAACTATATAAATGGGGAGGGTAAGACAATGAATAAAACAGATTTAATTTTAGAAGTTGCTGAAAGAACAGACGTTGCTAGAAGCGATGCAGAAGCAGTTATTGAAGAAGCAATCTCTTTAATTCAAAAGAAGCTAGAAAAAGGTGAGGATGTAAAATTATCTGGATTTGGTATTTTCTCAAAGAAAGTTCGTAAGGCTCGTAAAGGTACAAATCCTTCCAGTCACCAAGTTATCGAAATTCCAGAAACATCCACAATCGTCTTCAGACCTAGCAAGTTATTAAAAGAAAAACTAAATTAGTTAATTCTACTTACCTATGGGCGCGTGATGCGCCCTTTTTAATTAACTGAAAACGATATAAAATATTTGTATGTTAAAACTTTCGATTTTCGATAAATTATCAACACTGTTTAATAAGAACGGATTTAGGCTTTATATCATCGGTGGAACTAGCCGCGATCTTTTATTAAATGAAGATGTTGATGATTATGATTTTGTAACGGATGCTACACCTTTAGAAATGAGGGAGTTTTTACCTGATGCAAACTATCGCTTTGAAAAGTTTGGGACAGTTAGACTTAAAATTGATAGTAATCACGTTGATATCACTACATTAAGAAAAGAATCTAGTTATAGTGATGCTAGACATCCAAGTAAAATTGAATTCACTAAATCAATTGATGAAGATTATAAAAGAAGAGATTTCACTATAAACGCTATTTATATTGATGAATCATACAATGTAATTGATAAATGTGGCGGGGTTGATGATCTTAATAAAGGCATTATTAGATTTATAGGCGACCCTCAAAAAAGAATTGAAGAAGATCCACTTAGAATACTTAGAGCAGAAAGATTTAAAGAAAGATTTAATTTTGAATATGCAGGTAATTTAGGGGACCTCTTGCGGGAAAATTATCATTTATTAGATAAACTAAACCCTGAAAAGATTAAAGAAGAGAAAAGAAAATTTAAGACTAAATAGGTCATAGCTCTTGAATTATTCAAAGAATAAAGTAAGATATTTAACACTATGAATAGAGCTCAGATTGATGCATTAGACTTTACATACTTATTACTTGAATACTATAAGAAATTTCATATTTCTGAAAATGAGTTATCAGTAATTTTAATGATTGAGCATTTAATTGCCCAAAATAACAATTTAGTTACACCTGATTTGTTATCTTTAAAAATGAGTTTATCAACATCTGAGATTGATAAGATTTTTGTTGAACTTATCAATAAGGGATTCTTAAATTTTGATCC
>CACYJD010000067.1 GCA_902774655.1 uncultured Erysipelotrichaceae bacterium
GGTTTAACATTCCCTGGTGGGCATGTAGAAGATAACGAAGTTAGTGAAGAAGCTTGCATTCGTGAAATGAAAGAAGAAACTGACTTAGATGTAACCGACATTGAATGCTGCGGCCATATTGAATGGAATGATTTCGGTGATGGATTAAGACACTTTGCAGTGCTTTATAGATCCAATAAATTTAGTGGAGAAATTCATCCTTCAAAAGAAGGAAAAGTCTTCTGGATTAAAGAAGAAGATATTGAAAAATATCCGTTAAGTAATGATTTCATGAAGATATACAAATTAATGAGAAAGTAAAAAAACCACTTGACTATATAGTGGTTTTTTCGTCAATCTCATTGATTTTTCTTTCAATTTCATCGAGCGTTTTGAAAAAGCCCCAAGTTGCAATTGCAGGACCCACTAAAATGAAACATCCAAGTATATTCCACCAAAACATATGTTTAAAACTAGTGTGTGATTTAATCCCTAATTCAATAGCTTTCTTATTAGTGTCTTCACAGACTTTAGCCATCCAATAAAGAGTGTAAATAAATAAATTTGGAATGCCTAAAATATATGCTAACCAATATGGTTGCACTTTCTTATTAAATAAAGAATTAACTTCTTTCTCTAATACGAAAGGGAAATAAAAAAGAAAGAAAGTCCCTGCAGTGCAGAGGTCAATCATTCCAAATAGAAAACCAGGTCTTTTTCTTTCTTTGTATTTCATATTATTTTAAATTAAAGCCTTAATCAATTTTTATCAATTAAGGCTATATAATCGGTTATTTGAGACTGTTATCTCATTAATATGCTCTTGCAAAGAAGACAACTTTTGAAGCCTTCTTACCACAAACTGGGCACTTGTCATCAAATGGTAATTGATCAAATGGGATACAGCGAGCAGTAGCTTGATATAACTCTTTAATCTTATCTTCACAAGCTTGGTCGCCACACCACATCATCTTGGCATAACCACCCTTGTCTAAAGCAAGTTTTAATTCATCAAGGGTATGAACTTCAGTGATATGTTCATATAAGTATTTAGCGGATTTTTCATATAATTCATGATGTATAACGTCAAGTAATCTATTAACTTCATCCACTACATCTGCTTCTTTTGTAACAAGCTTTTGACCATCGTTACGTTTTGCTAAAACACATACACCGTTTTCGATATCTCTAGGACCAACTTCAAGTCTTACTGGAACACCTTTCATTTCATATTCACTATATTTCCATCCAGGTGTGTGGTCGCTATCATCGAGTTTAACTCTAATTCCAGCTTTATTTAATAAATCAAAGTATTGTTTTGCTTTAACTAACACTTCACTACGTTTTTGTTGAATTGGAATAATAACTACTTGGATAGGTGCAATCTTTGGTGGGAGAACTAAACCATTATCATCACCATGAGCCATGATAATTGATCCAATTAATCTAGTGGAAACGCCCCATGAAGTTTGATGAGGATTTTCTAATTTATTGTTTCTTCCAAGAAATTGAATGCCAAACGCTTTGGCAAAACCATTACCGAAATAGTGGGTTGTACCACTTTGAAGAGCTTTGCCATCAGGCATCAATGCTTCAATTGAATAAGTTTCTTGTGCGCCGCTGAATTTTTCTTTGTCTGTCTTTTGACCTTTAACAAATGGGATAGCTAAAAGATCTCTTCCTAAGGTATCATAGATTTCGAGCATCTTAAGAGCGTCTTTTCTGGCTTCTTCTTCGGTCTCATACATAGTATGACCTTCTTGCCATAAGAACTCACTGCCTCTTAAGAATGGTCTTGTTGTCTTTTCCCATCTAACAACAGAACACCATTGGTTATATTGTTTTGGTAAATCTCTATATGACTTAATAATTTTTGAGAAATGTTCACAGAACAATGTTTCACTAGTAGGACGAATAATTAATTCATCTTCAAGAGTATATTTACCACCTTTAGTGGCAACTAAACACTCTGGAGCAAAACCTTCAACGTGTTCCTTTTCTTTATCAAATAAACTTGAAGGAATGACTAAAGGCATATAGACATTTTCTACGCCTTCTTTTTTGAATTGTTTATTTAGATAATTTTGGATTTCCTCCCAAATAGCGTAACCATAAGGACGATAAATAATAAAACCTTTAACGGAACTATAATCCATTAATTCGGCTTTCTTACAGACGTCAGTATACCATTGGGCAAAATCGTCTTCTTGTCTTGTAATTGATTCGTTTTTGTTTTCCATAAAAACTCCTTCTATTTATTTGCTAAATGTTTAATCTTAGTTAGACTCTTTTGAGGAATTGGTAACACCATTTCACTTCGAGGAGAGATAACCTCACTAGATAAAATATTAAGACCTAATTTAAGGAATAGTTCAATACTATCCCAGTTAGGAATATCTACTGCAATAATTGGCTCTTGATAATGTAATAGTTTTTCAACTAAACCATTAAGTGACAGCAACCATCTTTGTTGTGAAATTTCAGCTTCTTCAGGTAGGTATGGCACCATAAAGAAGTCAAATAATGAATATAACGCTGGTGATAATGTTAATGAACGATCATTTAAATATAGCGCAACTTCATAACCCTTAGACTTAAATGATCTAAGTGTTTCGATGACTTCTTCAAGTTCATTTTCTTTTAAGTCATCAATGTCTTTTTCACTAATTTGAAGGACTATATGCGTTTCTTTAATCTTAGAGATGTTCGCTAAAGTTCTATTAACATAATGTCTTTCCATATACGAAATAGGGAAGAAAAGCCTTAAGTTAACACCATCTTTTTCTTGAATGAATGTTGAGATGGAGTTGCGAGCAATTGTTGAGAATAACTCTTTGTCATCTCCAGTTCTAAATGAGTAATCTTTTAACTCATCAATGGTGTCAAAGATTGAATCTTTAGGGGTAATAAAAGCTTGATAACCAAGTAATCTATTGGAATCAGCGTTATAAATTGGTCGATACTCAAATCTAAGTTTCTTATCAATGATAATCTTTTCGATTTCGCTTCTATAGTCATCTTCAGATTCTTTTCTGGATAAGTCTTTTCCTGGTTCATACCAAAGAATTTCCATACCATCTTCCACTGCTATCGAAGCTAAACTAATAGCGGTATTGATAAGTTCTACTGGGTTTTTAGAGAAATGTTTATGGTCTGCAACACCAATAGAATAGCCAATGTCATCAAACTGTGAGTTTATTGATAAGATTCTATTGATTTCATTTTTAATGATTGCAATAAAGTTCAAAGTTTGGCTCTTAGTTTGTAAAGCCATATCCGCAATAATAATTTCGTGTTCACTGTGTTCATTAATAGGGCGAGTGCTTGTAATGTAGTTAAGTAAGGAGTTTCTAATTTGAGCAAAAATTAATCTAGAAACTGGAGTATTTCTCTTTTCGATTTGCTTGTTATAGAAGTTAATAACAATAACGACGCCTTTTCTTCCATTGGAAGATTTAATAATATCATCCATTTTTCCACGGTTAATAAATTTGGAAACTCTACTTAAATTAACTTTACGACGATCTTTTAATCTTAATAAATAAGATTCAACGTGTAGTATTTGATTCTTCTTATCAATTTTTGTCGCATGCAAAATCGAAAAACACTTCTTATTATCTCTTCTTTTCTCAATAACGGAAACTTCCAAGAAGTCATTAGTGTTTTTATTTTCTGGATCAAGTAATTGTTGAATCCATTCAACAACTTTAATTCTATCTTTATCAACGAATTGGTTATAAAAACCAATAATGCTTACAGAGTGAACAGTTTTTAATTTACTACGATTAAAGAATCTAACAGTGTTTGATTTTGCATCAATAACAAACACTCTTACGGAACTTGTTGCATCTAAAAGAGCATCATCATATATGTCTTCTCTTTTCTTAGAAGACACATAGAGAACCATGAATATAATAAACGCAACAAGCAAAATTAATCCCGCTGCTGCGAAGAAGATTATTTGCATAGTAAATTGATCAAGCATAATTCTCATGACAAATATTATACCTAGTTATTAGTGATTTACAAATACGATAAGCAAAATAAATCAAAGATTTGTCTCCTTTATGCCGATTTTATCGAATTCGCTTTTATTTTTTAAGAATGTGCTATAATTCTATTCAGCCGGAGGAATACCCAAGTGGCTGAAGGGGTTGGTTTCGAAAACCGATAGTAGGTGCAAGCCTAGCAGGGGTTCAAATCCCTTTTCCTCCGCCAGAAAAGACATTAAAAAAGAGGCGAATTTCATATAGGAAGTCGCCTCTTTTTGCTATTTTACTGGTCTCATGAAGAATCGACCAACTACCTGTTGAAGAGCAGTTACATTTACGAAACTATCAGGGTCGAGTTCTTTAATTAAATGAAGTGTATGTTTAAGTTCAATGCTACTGACAACCATATAAATGATGTATCGAGGTGCACCACTAAATGCTCCAGTACCATTAACGAGCGTTGCACCGTGTGGAATATTGGCGAGAAGTGTTTTACTAAGTTCTTCTTTAGATGTGATAATTTGAACCGAAACTTTCTTATTTCTAACATTGATAGCGTCAATTACAAGCATCAATGAGAAGGTAGAGGGCATCACCTCCATCGCTACACAGACCAACCTCCTGTCACTGAACGCATCCATCGAGGCTGCAAGAGCAGGCGAAGCAGGACGTGGTTTTGCGGTTGTTGC
>CACYJD010000068.1 GCA_902774655.1 uncultured Erysipelotrichaceae bacterium
GTTGATAAAGAACCACCATGAATATAAATAAGAATAGGTAAATTAGTTTCTTCAGTGTGAGGTTTCCAGATATTTAAATATAAGCAGTCTTCACTCATATTTTGTACTGAATGCATTCTGTAATCTGGATGCCATCCTTTAGCAGAATATAAATCAATTAATGTAGACATAACAGGAGAATAACCTTCTTGCATGGCTCTACTGCCAAAATAGGAACAGTCTTTGACCCCTGTCCAATTTTCTAAGTCTTGAGGTTCTTTCCATCTTAGTTCTCCAATAGGAGCTTTAGCGTAAGGAACACCACCATAAACTTCTACCTTCTTATCTTTAGTGTAAACACCTTGGATTCCACCATTAAGAGTTTCAAGAACTGCTGTTTTTTCAGGATTGGCGTAATCAACAGCAGGATAATCAATAGAAATTGGTTTACTTAGTGATAATAAAGTTGAGGTTGTGAGTATAATTGCCAATGTAGGAATCATACGTATAACAAATTTCTTGTTTCTAAGCATAATTCTTATAAATATGCCCACTGCTATCACAATTAAATTAAAGATAAACAAAAACATTGGACCATTAGTGAGGTCATAAACAAAAATAATTATTAATGAAAATATTAGTGATAATAATGGATAGATAATCCAGAATGCGATTCTACTCTTTTTCATATTCGAAACCTCTATTTCATAAATATTATATTTATAGCGTAGTTAAATTTGAAATTAGATGCTTTAATTTGTAACAAAATGATAATAATTTAAAAGGCCGAACAAGTTGGTTCGGCCATTGAAAGTCTCAAAGAGCGGACTATATGCTATTTATTTATAGCTTTTGAGAATAATTTATTGAGTTTCTTAACGAATTCACTTCTATCAGAAATCTCTCTACCTTCAAGGATAAGAGCTTCATCATAAAGGATAGAAGCATATTCTTTAACTTCGTCATCCTTATCTTGAATTGCAGTTAATGCTTCAAAGATTGGATGATTTGGGTTAAGTTCAAGAACCTTTTGGGCTTTGACGTCTTCACTCATGCCTGGTTGTTCATTAAGTGTCTTTTCCATTTCTAGAGATAATCCTTCTTTAGTGGATAAACACACTGGTGAATCAACGAGTTTAGTAGAAATAACAACATCTTCTACACTACCCTTAAGGGATTCTTTGAGATTATCGAGTAATCTCTTATTGGTTGCGGTGATTTCTTCAACCTTTTCCTTTTCTTCTTTACTAGCATCATCAATTGAATCATCACTTATGGATTTGAATTCAACTTTGTTATATTCTCTTAACATTTGAATAGCGAATTCATCAATCTTTTGATCTAATAGTAAGACATCAATACCTTTAGATTTATATTTTTCAATTTGAGGTAAGTTCTTAATTGATTCAACATTTTCACCACTAGCGTAGTAGATATATTTTTGATCTTTATCTTTAGCGTCAACATATTCTTGTAAGGAAATATACTTGTTGTTTTCGTCCTTTAAAGATTTAAAAATCAATAGGTTCTCAAGTAAATCCTTCTTAAAGCCATATGTTGAATAGATTCCATATTTAATATGTTCACCAAAGGCTTCCCAGAATTTAAGATACTTATCAAATTCGTTATCCTTAACTTCTTTTAGCTTAGCGCATATCTTCTTTTCGATATTTTCACTAACCTTTTTCATCATAGGAGTGACTTGTAAGATTTCTCTAGATATATTTAAGTTAAAGTCTGGAGAATCTACTAAACCTTTAACGAATTTTAGATAATCAGGGATAAGTTCCGCTGCTTTATCTTTGATGAAGATGCCTTTGCTATAAAGTTGTAAACCTTTTTCATAAGAATCACTATAAAGGTTATAAGGTGGATGAGATGGAATAAATAATAGTGAGTCATAAGTGATTGTTCCATCAACCTTAACAAATAAGGACATTAATGGATCTTCATAATCATTGAACTTTTCTTTATAGAAGGCATTTAAGTCTTCATCTTTGACATCATTTTTATTCTTCTTCCATAAAGGAATCATAGAGTTAAGAGTTTCTTTTTCGGTATATTCTTCACTCTTTCCTTCGATTTCTTTACCATCTTTATCTAATTTAGGTTTAGATTTAGTAACTTCCATAGTGATTGGGTAACGGATATAGTCACTATATTTCTTAATTAATGATTTAATTTCATATTCTTCTAAATATTTAGAATAGTTAACTTCATCTTTATCTTTCTTTAGATAGATGGTGATTGATGTACCACCTTCAGCTTTTTCGGCGTCTTCGATGTCATAGCTATCTTCACCATTAGAAGTGAATAAATAAGCAGGTTCTCCCTCCTTTTTGGTTAAAACCTCAATTTTAGAGGCCACCATAAAGGCACTATAGAAGCCAACACCGAATTGGCCAATGATGTTAATATCATCTTTAGCTTCTTTTAGTTTCGTAAGGAATTCTTTTGAACCACTTTTAGCGATAGTGCCTAAATTAGAAATAAGATCTTCTTTAGACATACCAATACCATTATCACTAATAGTGATGGTTTTATTCTTCTTATTTAATTCGATATAGATTTCATGATTTCTAAGCGGGTGATGCTCACTATCGGTTAAAGATAGATAACGATATTTATCGATAGCATCACTAGCGTTAGAAATAAGCTCTCTAAGGAATATTTCGTTATTGCTATAAATAGAATTAATCATTAAAGACAATAATTGCTTTGATTCTGTTTCAAATTTCTTTGTTTCTTTCATTTTCTTACTCTCCTTAATCTATTCATTCATTGAATGCATTATCAATTATAGTCAAATTTTAGCACTCTACAAGGGGGATTGCTAAAAATTTGATTATTTTTATCCATATCCTTTAAGGATAAGTAATATAAAATAAAAAGTTCAACCATCTGGCTGAACTCTTAATTATTGTTATTTGAGCCTATTATTTGTGACTATTAACAAGTCTAACTGAGTACGCTCCAGTTTCTTTTTCTAGAGCAGTTAAGTAGCGGGTTAATCTTTCATCTCCACCGCTACAATTAAGTCTAAATGTACATGTAATAGCGTCTTTATATGCACTTTCTGCTCCTGCAAATTCTGTGGAGTAGATTTGGATTTGATATTCATATTCCCTAGATACTTGCATAATCTTTTGTAAGATTGGAGTGTCTTTAGGGACATTAATAATAACAACAGGACTTCTTTTATTAATCTTGGCTTCAACCTTTTGGAAGCTAACAAGAACAAAGAGAATAATTAATGTAGATGCAATCGCAATAACAAAGTTAAATGATCCACAGGCTAAGCCAATCGCCATGACAATCCAGATTGTCGCAGCAGTTGTTAAACCTTTAATGCCACTTCCACGGTGGACAATTGTACCAGCACCTAAGAAGCCAACACCAGTAATAACTGCAGCAGCTAGACGAGCGACGTCTCTTTTATTCTCAAATACTGCTGGGAAACCATAAATGGAAATAAGCATAACGATACAAGAACCAACACCAACTAATAAGTGAGTTCTTAAACCTGCACTTCTACCTTTCCATTCTCTTTCAATACCGATTGCGCCACACAAAACTACTGAAAGGACTAAAGCAATAGCAACTAAAATTAAATTGCCAACAGGCCAACCATCAACTTCAAAGCCAAGCAATAGTTCAGCAATCTTTTGATCAATAGTAGTCATTTATTTGCCCTCCTAACAGTAAGTATTAATATTTCTAAGATATTGATGCTATATTATTATAACAAAGTTTTAATAATTAGATAGCGGATTTAAATTAAAAAGCGTCTTCATAGAAGACGCAATTTATTTTTATTCTTTAGCAGGAACTTTAGTTCTTACTTCTTTGATTAATCCTTTTGAGAGCAATACCTTAGTGCTTTCATAAGGAATACGATATTCATCGTTGAGTTCAGTTCCTTTTTCTACACCAAGTTCATTCATCAATTGATCGATTAATTCTTTAGCGTAAGCAACTCTTCTATCGTTTTTAATACGATATAAGACAGGAACGTCAGCGTATCTTCTACCTTTAGCATCCTCAACTTTATATTTTTCATCAACTTTTGATTTCTCTAATCCAAAGTAGACGCATAAGGTTTTACCTCTCATAGCGAATTTGAGGATATGATCTCTACCGACATTAGCAGCGTCATAGAACCAGCTAACTCTAGTGTGGATACCTTTATAAGCAAGGACATAATTCTTTAAAATATTGTAATATTCCTTAACTTCGTCACTTGCTTGAGATAGTTTAGCGGTGAATGATTTAACGAATCTAATTTCCACTAAGTTACCTTCATTATCTTTTTCAACGATGATTTCATCACCGTCAGCGTTAACTTTAGTTTCCACTACTTCTGGTTCAGATGGTTTTCCGTCATTAACCTTAAGTTCTTTGATTAGTCCTCTTTCAACAAGTGGTTTATTCTCTTCATAAGGAAGATTTGCATAAACTTCATGTTGTTCTTCACCTTTTTCTAGATGTAATTTTCTCATAACTCTAGCGATAAGAACTTTAGCAAGTTCAAGTCTTCTATTGTTATTGATACGATACATGCATGGAACTTGTACGTATTTCTTAGATTCAACCTTTTCAACTTTATACTTATTTTGATCGACATCTTCAATGTTTAA
>CACYJD010000069.1 GCA_902774655.1 uncultured Erysipelotrichaceae bacterium
TTTAATGATACATATATCTCAATGAGTGCTATTGCATTAGTGATTTTTGCAGCAGCGGCTCTAATGGTAATCGTAAGCACTATCGCTTACTTTGCAGTTAAGAAAACTTTGGTGAAAAAAGCGCAAGAAGTCGCCTCAAACGAGAAAAAGCAGCCAAATGATGGAAGATTTTTACAAAGAATCGAGCATGAAAAACCTGCCAAGTTTTTTGATTATATTGTCTTATATTTCAATATTTCCCCTGCAACTAATATTTTTGTTTTAGCAATTCTACTTATCGCAGTTCCACTAGCAATTACATCTACAATAAAAAGGATAGACTTCCTATCTGTTATTTTGCTAATTGTGACTATTTTGCTCCTTCTAATTGCAGTCTTTAGTCTCATCGTATTGCCACTTCTTCACTTTATTAGATCCCAAAAAGATGCTGGCGAAACTATCGAAATATTTAGTGATAAAATTGTCATTCATGTAAAAAGAAATGATATGAACGCTGATTACGAATTTAAATATTCAAACATTACTCGCGTTATCAAAACAAAATCCGCCTACATGTTTTACATGGAAAAACGTGGATTTATCATTTCAAAAGCTAATGAATTAGAAAAAGAAACTGTTGAAGCATTCGAGAATATATAATTCGTAATACTTAGTATTAACAAATTAACGATTTAAAAATATAATAAAATCTGGAGATTTCTTTTATGGTTAAAAAAGTAGCAGTATTAACCTCCGGCGGCGATGCTCCTGGTATGAACGCTTGCGTTCGTGCAGTTGTTCGTAGCGGACTTAAAAACGGACTAGATATGTACGTTGTTTATGAAGGATACCTTGGACTTGTCCAAGACAATATCGTTCAAGTAGATCGTAACTTTGTTAGCGACATCATTAATAGAGGCGGCACTATTCTAAAAAGTGCTAGACTTCCTGAATTTAAAGATGAAGCTGTTAGAAAGATTGCTGTTGATAATTTAAAACGTCATGGAATTGATGGATTAATTTGTATCGGCGGTGATGGTACCTTCATTGGCGCTAAGAAATTGACAGAAATGGGTGTTAGAACCGTTGGCATTCCAGGCACAATCGATAACGACGTTGCTTGTAGTGATGAAACTATCGGTTTTGATACATGTTTGAATACTATTTGTGACTGTGTCGATAAAATTAGAGACACCACTGCTTCACATCAAAGATGTACATTTATTGAAGTTATGGGTAACCGCTGCGGTGACCTAGGTCTTTATAGTGGAATTGCTGAAGGTGTTGAAATGATTATTACAGCAGATCACCCAATCCCTGAAGAAGAAATCATGAAAACACTTATTAGACTTAGAGATGGTAAGAAAAAACATTCTCTTGTTATCGTAAGTGAAAAAACATTCCCAGATTTACAAGCCTTTGTTAAGAAAGTTCAACAAGAAACAGGCATTGAAACAAGAGCACAAGTTCTTGGCCATATTCAAAGAGGTGGCGCGCCAAGTGCACGTGATAGAATTCTTGCAACTCAATTCGGCGTTTCTGCTATTGAAGCATTGCTCCAAGGTGAATCAGGAATTTGTATTGGTATAGTTAATAACAAAATTGTTCATTATGACATCTATGAAGCTCTTGCACTTCCTAGAAATAAACACTTTAACTTGTTAAGAATTGTTGGATTAGTAAACAGATAATGAAAAAGGTTTTAGCATTTGATATTGGTGGAACAAATACTCGTTTAGCTTTAGTGAACGAGAAATTTGAAGTTGAAAAAGAACTTATCTACCCTACTGTATGTGGATCTGTTGATAGTTTTTTAGAATCTATTAAAAAAATTATTAAAGATTTAGGTGTTGATTTAAGTGAAGTGTCCGCGATTGGAGCAGGTGTTCCTGGCGTAGTTGACTACAAAAACGCTTATATCAAGATTCTACCTAACGTTCATATTCAAGATATACCTTTAGGTGAATATCTTAAAAAAGAATTTGGACTTGATTTATATATAAGAAACGACGCAGAAGTCGCCTCTTTAGCAGAAGCTACCCTTGGAGCAGGCAAAGAATTTGAACGTTCATTCTTCATCACAATCTCCACTGGTTTAGGTGGTGCATTATGTGTGGATGGCGAAATTCAAGATTACGTTACTGAAATTGGTCATACCGCTTACGTTTATAAAGGACAAGTTGATGAGTATGAAGGTTTAGCAAGTGGAACAGGATTAGTAAAACTTGCCAAACTCAATGGACTAGATGTTAAAAATAGTAAGGAACTGTTTGAACTTATTAAGGCAAATAATGAGTTAGCCTTAAAAGTTAAGAAAGAATGGCTACATATCTTAACTGATTTTATCCAAATGATTATGAACTCTTATGATCCTGATATTATCACCGTTACTGGTGGAGTTACCAAAAACGCTGATATGTTCTTAGATGAATTAAGAGAAATGAATAAAAATGCAAACATTGTCTTGTGCCACTTCTTAGAAGGTGCTGGACTAATGGGCGCTGCTAAGTACGCATTTAGCCAATTAGACAAGTAATTGAGGTGGGGGCTATTAACCCCTTGCCAATCCTTTCTTAAAATGTGATAATAAGTATGGGTTTAGTGTCCCCCATGGGGGTCACTTTTTTTCTGTCCCATACCTACTTATCCAGTTTCTTTAATAATAAAACTAGTAACACTAGAAATATTATTATGAGTTCCATTCCAAAAAGTGGCAAGAGAGTTAGTAGCCCCATAAACATTTTTGTTCATGGATCCACCTCGAGGAGTTTTTTCTCCTCTACTTATTCTTACCAGTCATTTTTTAAAAACCGGTCAATTATTTAATATTCCTTGATTTTATTACAAGTAATAATTTATCCACTGCTTATTCATTAAATACTCTAAAAATTATATTGTTTGCATTTAAGATTATTAGTTTTATACTAATTAGTGCGTAGACGAAGACATGTCTATTAGAATCTCACTACTAGAGAGTGGATGGTTGGTGAAAATCCATTAGTGAATCTAAAAGAAACCACTTCTGAGCAATTAGGGAAATAACCTAATCGTAATTCTTGCGTTAAAAGAACTAAAGAGCGTATCTATTAATATATAGTTACGAACTAAGGTGGTACCGCGTTAATTAACGTCCTTTATTAAGGGCGTTTTATTTTATTTAAGGAGGCTAGTCAATATGTTAGACAAAGACATGCTTAATCACTCAACTTCTCACGTTATGGCGGAAGCTATTATGAATCTATATCCTGACGCTAAGTTAGGACTTGGACCTTCTATTGAAAATGGTTTCTATTATGACGTTGATTTCCCTGAGCCAATCACTGAAGCGGATTTACTCAAGATTGAAAACGAAATGAGAAGAGTCATCAAAAGAAATGAAAAATTTGAAAGGGTTGAAGTCAGCAAAGCTGAAGCTCTTGAATTATTCAAAGATAATCCATATAAAGTTGAACTAATTTCAGGTTTAGAAGATGGCACTATTACTATCTATAAACAAGGTAAATGGTTTGATTTATGCCGTGGTCCTCATATTGAAAGAACTGGCCAAATCAAAAACTTTAAACTTCTTTCAATCGCTGGTGCTTATTGGAGAGGTAACTCCGATAACAAGATGCTTCAAAGAATCTATGGCACTTCTTTTGAAAGCAAAGAAGAATTAGACCAATATCTAAAGTTCTTAGAAGAAAGAAAAGCTAGAGATCATAGAAAAATTGGTAAAGATCTTGGCTTATTTCTTATGAGTGAATATGGTCCAGGACTTCCTTTCTGGCTCAATAATGGATATATCATCCGTCGTGAACTCGAAGACTGGTGGTTAGGATTACATAGAAGAGCAGGATATATGGTGGTTGACACCCCTATTATGCTCAATAGAACTCTATGGGAGACCAGTGGACACTGGGATCACTACCAAGAGGATATGTTCACCCTTAAAGTTGATGAAGAAGACTACGCTATTAAGCCAATGAACTGCCCAGGAGCAATCATTTGCTACAATAACGATATTCATTCTTATAGAGAACTACCTTTAAGATTTGCAGAACTAGGTCACGTTCATAGAAATGAAGCTAGTGGCGCACTTAATGGTTTATTTAGAGTTAGAACATTCACTCAAGATGATGCACATATCTTATTAAGTGAAGAAAATGTCCCTGAAGAAATCGCTAGAATCTTAGCACTTTATGACCACATCTACTCCACATTTAAACTTGATTACGCTATTGAATTATCTACACGTCCAGAAGAAAACTATATTGGTGACATCAAAACTTGGGATGCTGCAGAAGCTGCACTTGAAAAAGCATGTAAAGCTACAGGCCACTCTTTCAAGATTAACCCAGGTGATGGTGCCTTCTATGGTCCTAAACTAGACTTCAAACTCAAAGACTGCATGGGAAGAATTTGGCAATGTGGTACCGTCCAACTCGATATGCAACTTCCTGGTAGATTTAACTGCTACTACATCGATAGCAATGGAGAAAAGAAGACTCCTGTTATGATCCATAGAGCATGTTTTGGCTCATTAGAAAGATTCATCGCTATCATTACTGAACACTTTGCAGGTGCATATCCTCTATGGTTAGCACCAGAACAAATTAGAGTTCTTCCAGTTAACGAAAACTTCCATAGTGACAANNTATCGTATGAGACAAGCACAAGTTCACAAAGTCCCATATACTCTCGTTATCGGAGATAACGAAGTTGCTAACGGAACCGTCACTTATAGACATTTCGGTAGCAAAGATCAAATCACTGTCCCTCTACAAGAGTTCATTGATATGATCAAAAAAGAACGTGATTCAAAGGCTCTTCCTGAGAAACACGAATAATAATTAAATTAGTATTTGCAAATAGATACGCGTGTATGTATAATAATTCACGCAAAACGTAGAAAGAAGAGCACCTGCTTCTCACCAGATCGACTAATCGATTGGTAAACGCTACTAGATAAAATACTTTATTTAGATAACGGGTGCACTTCGCGCCCGTTTTATTTGTAAAGGAGTGATATTTATTAACAACTACCCAATGAAGCAAGGACAAAAACGTCCTCAAAACACCAATACTGATCTTATTAACGATCGTATCCGTTTCCCTCAAGTCTTAGTTATCAGCGAAACAGGCGAACAACTTGGAGTTATGTCATCTAAAGATGCATATAAACTCGCAATTGAGAGAGATCTCGACTTACTCTGTGTAGCACCTAATGCCCAAACTCCAGTTTGTAAGATTCTAAATTACAACAAATATAGATTCGAGCAACAAAAGAAGGCAAAGGAAAATAAAAAGAAACAAAAGACTACAGAAATCAAAGAAGTTCAACTCACACCTCAAATCGGTCAACACGATTTAGATACTAAAGTTAAAGCTTCCAGGAAATTCTTACTTGATGGAGATAAAGTCAAAGTAGGTGTTAGATTCCGTGGTAGACAAATGACTCACCTAGAAGTAGGAGAAGAAGTCATGAATAAATTCATTTCCGCACTAGAAGATTGCTCAAAGGTTGAAAAGACCCCAGCAATGGATGGCAAGTGGTTAAATGCTGTATTAGCACCTAAGCCACAAGGAAAGTAGGAGGAAAAAAGTTATGCCAAAAATGAAAACAAAAAGAGCACTTGCAAAACGTGTTAGAGTTACTGGTTCTGGTAAACTAAAAAGACACTGTGCTTACACATCACACCTTGCTCCACGCAAGACAACAAAACAAAAACGTCACTTAAGAAAAGCAAGACTTGTCTCAAATAGTGACTTCAAGAGAGAAAAGGAATTAATCCAATTCTAAGGAAGGGAGGAAATAGACTATGGCTAGAGTTAAAAATTCAGTAGCAACACACGCTAGAAGAAAAAGAGTTTTAAAAAGAGCTAAAGGTTACTTCGGTAGCAAACACCTCCTCTTCAAAACTGCTAAAGAACAAGTCTTACGTTCATTAAGATATTCTTATATCGATCGTAAAAAACTAAAATCTGACTTCAGAAAATTATGGATCAAACGTATCAATGCAGCTTGTAGATTAAATGACATCTCCTATAGCAGATTCATCAATGGTCTCAATGTTGCAGGCGTTAAAGTTAATAGAAAGATGCTCTCCGAGCTCGCAATTAACGATCCAGCAGCATTTAGTGAACTTGTAAAAGTTGCTAAAAAGGCTGTTAAATAATCACTGATTATTCAACTAAAAAATCGACCATTTGGTCGGTTTTTTATATAGGAACTCGCCTCTTTGAGACTTTTAGAAGAGTTCCTTATCTTCTTTTTTAACGTAAATTATTTCGATACCTTGAAGTGCATCTTCAATCATCTTTTGATAATCAAATTTAGCCTCATATTCTTCTACCTTCTTAAGTGAAGGTTTTGTTTTTGGGTTTTTCGGATCAAAAATTGTGCAGCAATCTTCAAATGGTCTAATTGATATGTCATAAGTATCAATTTTACGAGCAATCTTAATAATGTCTTCTTTGTCTGTGCAGATTAATGGTCTGAAGACAGGAATATTTGTAACATTATTAATAACATTAATAGATTCAACCGTTTGAGACGCTACTTGTCCAACTGATTCCCCATTAGAAATAGCGAGGCAATTACGGGATTCTGCAACTAAAGTTGCGAATCTATACATCATTCTTCTCATGATAGTAATTGCATAACTTTCGTCACTTACTTCATAAATCTTTTCTTGAATCTTGGTAAATGGGATTATAGTCAATCTTATGGAATCTTGATATCTATTTAGTTTAGACAAGAGGTCTTTTAGCTTAATGATGACACCTTCGTTAGTGTAAGGAGGCGCAGCAAAATGAATACATTCAATCTTAAGACCTCTTTTCATAAGCAAATAAGCTGCAACTGGTGAATCAATGCCACCAGAAAGCATATGCATAACTTTGCCACCTACACCAAGTGGATATCCACCAGCGCCTTTATATGTTTTTGTGAAAATATATGCATCTTCATCCCTAATCTCAATTGACAATAATAAATCAGGATTGTGGACATCTACTGTGTAATCAGTATTCTTCAATATCTCAGTCGCAACCAATCTATTAATTTGGTCAGAAATTATAGGATATGCCTTATTT
>CACYJD010000070.1 GCA_902774655.1 uncultured Erysipelotrichaceae bacterium
AGTTCAATGGAACAATTTCTGCCCACACTGGCATATAAATACCTGATTGTGGTTTATACCAAATTTGTTTGTAATCGAGTTTTTGTTTTCCTCTAGAGTGATAACTTGTGTCGGTTAAGTCTTGAACCACTACAACAATTTCAATTTGTTCAGTCCACTTCTCAACATCAACTTCGAAAGGTAAAAATCCGCCGACATGTTCCTTTCTTAAATTACCATTAATGTAAACTTTCGCGATTTGATCTACTGCGCCAAAATGAATAATTAATTTTTCTTCAGTGGTGAATTCAGGTATTTTGATTATTTTTTTGTATAACAAAAATTCATCAGGTTGAAGAATGTGATTAATGTATTCGTCAGTTTCAATTGTATATGGAACAGTAATAGTTTTAGTAAATCTACTAGGAATTACGTTGTTCTTTGATATCTCAATATCCCATTCACCATTTAAACAATAGAAAGAATCTCTAACTAAAGAGGGCCTAGGATATTCGCTTAAAGGTATATCGTTTTCCATATTTATCTCTTTCTAATGCTTAAAACGATGGCTCTAAAATATGGTTTTTCTGGAAGTGTAAGGATATTTTCCATATGAGAATCGCCTGGTTCAATGGCTACGCCTCTCCAATCTTTTCTTTTTTGATTCTTCATAACAATTCCATCGGCGTAGTTATCTGTGTATATATGAACACCTTTAAAATCAGTGGACATTGTTAATTCGTACTTACTTCCAAGCAAAGCTAAGTCCACTAGTTTAAAGATATTGTCATCAATGCTTCCACAATAGAAATAATGGTCAATACCTTTGCATCTTTGTTCTCTTAGTTCAGGAGTCGAGGCGACTTCTGCAAGGCTTTTTCCATTAAAGAAGCTCATCTCTTTAGGAACTGGTAATACTTTTACAGGTAATAAATCATCCTTACCTGGAAGAATGTATTCCTTATTATTTAATACAAGATTAAGGTTTTCGATTGAGTCTTCCCCTAAAGAATAATAAGTATGGTTTGTTAATCTTAAGAAGGTTGGACGATCAACTTTAACTTCATAAGAAATATGCATTAATAAATAATTCTGCTTGATGATGTGATATCTAACTAAAACATCTTTTTTGGCAGGAAAGCCACCTTCTAAATCTGGTGCTACATAGCGATATTCAATCGTACATGCAGTTTTATCTTGGATAATCACACTCTTAAAGAAACGATTTTCAAATCCTAAAGAACCGCTGTGAAGGCAATTATTACCTTCATTCTTTTCTAATTTATAAGACTTTCCATCAATAAATAGCTCGGCATCTTTAATCCTATTAGCAATTGGACCTATGGTTTTACCATAATATGCACTATTTTTAGCAAAATCATTATAGTACTTTGGCGTAAGAGTCATAATGTCTTCACCAAATTTAATTTGATAGATCGAGGCTCCTAGATTAGAGAAAGTAATAGAAAAGAAATCATTGGAAACCTTGATGAAATCCATTTTTCCTTTTTTATATGTTTCTATTCTGAAATTACTTTTTGTATTCGTAGACTCGTACTTCGTACTCATATAAATAATTCTCTTCGTTTCTATCTTCGTTGGTTAATACTAATTTATATTTAGCATCAACAGGTAATAGTTTACATTTTTGCTTCTTAGAAGTGAAGTTGGCAATAACAAGAATTTCACCATCGTCACTACTCATCTTCGAAGCGTAAATCTTATTGTTATTAGGCAATAAATCACTATATTCTCCATCCTTTAGGATTTTGTTGCCAATTCTATATTTAATTAATTTTTGGTAAAAATGGTATAGAGAATTAGAGTCTTCAATAGCCTTTTTAGCGTTTATTTCCTTATAATTATCATTAACTTTTAACCATGGTTTAACTTTTGAGAAACCAGCGTATTCACTATCATCCCATTGCATAGGAGTTCTAGCGTTATCTCTATTAGTGTCTCTAAATGCTTTAGATAAGAAAGGTTTAAGTATCTTATATTTTTCCATCAAGTTATAAATATTTTTAGCTTCTATATCTTGATATTCATCTATTGATTTAAAGTTATGGTTGGTCATTCCGATTTCTTGGCCTTCATAAATGAAAGGAGTGCCTCTCATTAAGAAATAAGTAGCCGCTAAAGCTTTTGCGCTCTTTTCTTTTAACGGACCTTCACTGACAGTGCCGAATCTACCACTACTACGGCGTTGATCGTGGTTTTCGATAAATAACGAATTCCAACCAGTTCCATATAAGGCATGTTGCCATTTGGAATAAACTTTCTTTAAGTTAGTGAGTTTAAATTTCTTTAAGAAATATTTAACTCCGAAATGATTATCAACATCGGTATTATCGAAATTAAATATCATATCTAGCTTTTCTTCGTTCTCATTAACAAGTTTCTTACCTTGTTCAACTGAGGTCATAACTGTTTCGCCAACAGTCATCGTATCGTAATGAGAATAGACATCAGCATATAATTCGTGTAGATACTCATCTAGATGAGGACCGTATCTATATTGATTAAGTCCTTTTAATGGGAATAATGAGTAATCATTTTTCATTGGCTGCTCTTTAGATATAAGGGTTATGACATCGCATCTGAAACCATCAACACCCATATCTAGCCAGAATCTTAAAATATCTTTAACTTCTTCTCTAACTTTAGGATTATCCCAGTTTAAATCTGGTTGCCCTTTAGCGAATAAATGTAGGTAATAATCATCAGTTCCCTTGATTCTTTCCCAAGCTGGACCCGTAAATAAACTGGTCCAGTTATTAGGAGGTCTCTTACCATTTTTCTTGCCTTTTTGAATGAAGTAATAATCCCTATAAGGTGAATTAGGATTACTAATAGCATCCTTAAACCATGGATGTTGACTTGAAGTGTGATTCACTACTAAATCCATGATGAGTCTTATGCCTCTTTTATGCATCTCATCGAGCATTTGTTTAAAATCCTTAAGAGTGCCAAAAGGTGGATATATGTCCTTATAGTTTGAGATATCATACCCATTATCTTCTTGAGGAGAATCATAAACAGGAGATAGCCAAACACAGTTAATTCCTAAATCTTTAAGATAATCTAGTTTAGAGATGATACCTTGAATATCTCCAAAACCATCTCCATTAGAGTCACAAAAAGATCTTGGATAGATTTGATACACAACTGCATCTTTATACCATTTAGTTCTCATAAATATATACCTTATATTAAGTTCATTATTATTATATAATAACTAAGAAGGATAACAATAACGATGAATCAATCACTTAATTTCAACTGGGATTATATCGATAACTATAATGAAAGTTATCTAACTGAATTTCCCATTCAATCACAAAAAATCGATATTCCACATTCTTTAGTGGAATTACCTTATAACTATTTCAGCGAAGATAGTTATCAAAAAATAGTAACTTATCGAAAGATATTTGATGTTGAAGATCAATTAAATAAAGATAAGATATCAATCCTTAGATTTGATGGTTTCATGATGAAAGCTAAAATCTATTTAAATAAGGAGTATCTAGGACAATATGTTTCTGGATATATCCAAGTTAAGATTGATGTTAGTAAATATATAAAACAAAAAGATAACGAACTTATCGTAGTGCTTGATTCCACAGAAGATCCACTTATACCACCATTCGGTTATGCAGTTGATTACCTTACATATTCAGGCATCTATAGAGAAGTATTTTTAGAAGTACACCCAAGAACATATCTAGAAAATATCTATGTTCATGGTGATTCTAAAGGATTTATAGACATTGATTATGATGTAGTTAACGCTACAAAAGATGTGAAGATTGACTTTGAAATCTTCAATGGTGAGCACTCCTTAGAAAGATTTAGTTCAAATCAATTTATCCTCAAGAACCCCATCCTTTGGGACATTTCTAATCCATTCTTATATAAAATGGTAATCCGTTTAAGAGGCCAATATGGAGAAGAATACTACGAACAAATGTTCGGTTTTAAGGATGCTGAATTTAGAAAAGATGGATTCTATTTAAATAATAAGAAATTAAAACTAGTAGGTTTAAATAGACACCAAGGTTATCCAATTATGGGATACGCTGCATCTAAATCACTTCAAAGAGAAGATGCAGATATCCTTAAATATCAAGTTGGAGTAAACGTAGTAAGAACATCCCACTACCCACAAAGTGAACATTTCTTAGCTAGATGCGATGAAATTGGTTTATTAGTTATAAATGAAATTCCTGGTTGGCAACATATCAGTAATAAAAAAGAATGGAGAGACCAATATTACGAAGATGTAAAAAGAATGGTCCTTGTTGAAAGAAAATATACATCAGTTATCGCCCATGGAGTGAGGATTGATGAATCAAAAGATGACCACGAACTCTATTCAAAAGGTAACGAAATTGCTCATTCTTTAGATAAATATAAACAAACAATTGGTGTTAGAAACTTTAGAGGAAGTGAATTACTTGAAGATGTTTATGGATATAACGACTTCTCAAGCGATCGCTTAGAGCATGGTTTAGACGATCCTCATAAAACTATCAAAAATAAACCATATCTAGTAACCGAATATCTTGGTCATATGGATCCTGTAAAAGCGGGAAGTGATGAACATCAATATATTGA
>CACYJD010000071.1 GCA_902774655.1 uncultured Erysipelotrichaceae bacterium
ATGCTCAAAAATATGATGAATATAGACGTATCGCTAGAGGAGAAGCAAATATCGTTGTAGGCGCTAGAAGTGCAATCTTTGCGCCACTAGACAATATTGAATTAATCATTTTGGATGAAGAGCAAACTGAATCTTATAAACAAGATAATATGCCTTATTACCATGCTAGAGATATAGCTCAATTGAGAGCGAAATATCATCATGCAAAGGTAGTTTTAGGTAGCGCAACTCCATCACTAGAAACAAAAGCTCGCGCTATGAAGGGTGTGTATAACTACGTTGAACTCCCAACTCGTATTAATAAACAAGATCTTCCAGATACCCTAATTGTAGATATGAGTAGAAGTGAGAATGTTTCAAGTTTTTCATATATATTCTCCAATGATTTGCTCGACGCTATAGATGAAAGACTCGATAGAAATGAGCAAACAGTATTGTTAGTTAATTAGAAGAGGCTATAGTTACCATCTTTCCTGTCGCAACTGTGGACATATTTTTAAATGTCCTAAGTGTGATATCCCGCTAACATATCATAAAGATACCAATTCCCTTAAATGCCATAACTGTGGGCATACAGAACAAGCAGTGGATAGATGCCCAAAATGTAATTCTAAATATTTAAGTAGAACTGGATTTGGCACTGAACGAATTGAAGAAGAACTACAAAAGATATTCCCTCACGCTAGAATTCTTCGACTCGATAGTGATGTCGGAAAAACACGTAATAATATCGCTAAAGTAGTTCGTGCTTTTAGTGAACATAAAGCAGATATTCTAGTAGGAACTCAAATGGTTGCGAAGGGTCACGACTTTAAAGACGTCACTTTAGTGGGTATAGTTTCCGCTGATGTTGGATTAACTCAACCATCCTTTAGAAGTACTGAAAGAGTTTTCCAATTAATCACCCAAGCAGTAGGCAGAAGTGGAAGAAGTGATAAACGTGGTGAAGCAATAATTCAGACATATCAGCCTAAGAACTATGCTGTTACGTTAGGAGCAGCCCAAGACTATGAAACCTTCTATAAAGAAGAAATGATGGTCAGAAAGAATAGCCAATACCCTCCATATGTCTATCTTGTTGAAGTGGAAATTTCTTCTCCTAATGAAGATAGAACCATCTCTTTTGCTAGAGAAATAGCGGAGAACATCAAAGAAAAATCCTTTGAAGGTGTAACTGTACTTGGTCCAGTAGAGCCATACATCGCTAAAGAAAATAAGAATTATAAAAGACAAATATTTTTAAAATATAAAAATAATGCTATGATAATGCAGTATTTAGCAAATCTGCTTGATATTTCAAAATCAATAAGCGGTATCAACATTAAAATAATTGTTGATCCATATAATGTTTAGGAGGTAACAAATGGTTACAATAACAATTTACGGATTAGACCAATATACAGTAGGTCACTATTCAAAAGATCACACTAAAAACTTAGCGGATCTATTTGAAGTTGATGAAGATGATATTAACTTTGTTGCTCCTGAAGCATTTGTTATCCATAAAGGAGTGGAACAAACTAGTTGGAACGCTATTGTTAAAGTTAATGCTCCACAAGATTTAGAACCACTTCAAGAAAAGATTGCCCATTATTTAATTAACACTCTTAAGGATTTCTCAATCCATTTAAGTGTGGAATTCGTTTATTATCATCGTCACGATAGATATGAATCAATCAATGAAGATTATCCAAGATTCCTTGATGAATCTAATCTTGTTAATGTTGAAGATGAAGAACTTCCTGAAGGAGAAGAACTTTATGAAGGAAATATCTTCGAAGGTTATCAAGAACAATTAGATGAAATCTATAAAGAAAAATAATTAAGGAGATTACTTAATAATGAACTCTCTACTTGCCGCTAAAGAATACTTAAATAAAGTTCTTAATGAAAAACTTAATTTTAGCGATGCCCAAAAAGAAATAAGCAAGAATCCTTCTTATGAAGGTTATGGTGCTACTATTAAGAACATTCTTGGTAGTGAACTCCGCCACCATAGATATATTGTTTATCTCTTCAAACCTTATAGTGAAGGATTTACTGAACTAGAAAAATACTTAATCTATGTCTCTTTAGCAGATAAATTCTTTGTTAAAAAGTATGACGTTAAAGAGATTAAATCCATCTTAAAAGAAGAACTCAAAGATAAATATAGTGAAGATCTTGAACGTATTTTTGATTTTGATGGTTCAATTTATGAACTTGACGCTAACAAAATCAAAAAGGACGATGATGAATATTTCGCTGCTAGATTTAATATTCCAGATTATCTATTTAAGATGTGGAAGAGAAACTATGGTGTCTCTACGACATTCAAAATTCTTAAAAAGAATAGCAAGAAAACAAATCAATATTTACGCGTCTTGCCAACAACTTCTATAGAAAAGTTAAAAGCAGATCTCAAAGATAAGATTAAAGAAACTAAGGACAAAGATTTATTTCTTTACGATTCTAAAGAATCCATCAAATCTTTAAATGCATATAAACATCATTTATTCTTCTTAGAGAAACCCGCTATTAAAGATTTGATGAATAAAGTCTTCTCTAAAGATATTGAAGAGATGACTATTTATAGTGGAGAAGATGATTCAATCTTTAGAGAAGCTCGTGTTTTAGCGGAATCTAGAATCGGTATACATTACGCTGTCCCTACTTTTGAAACTAGAGTAGCGATTATGAATCTACTCCGTATTGAAAAGGAACAATCTAAAAATATTCACTTCTTTGAAGTAAGTGATTTATCTGGTTTAGACGCTCATATATCTAATAAACAAGATTTAGTAGTTGTCTATCCTAAATCATCAAGTTTTGAAAGAATTAGACAATATCCAGACTATCTAATTCAATTTGATCAAAACTCACTTGATGAATTAATCGCTAATCAAAAAGTTGCCTTAGAAGAATTATCATTAAAAGTTAATAACGGTGGTAAACTTCTATATTTAGTGGACACCCTTGATAAAAAAGAATCTTCTTCTTTAATTAAAGAATTCTTAGCAAAGCATAATGAATTTATCCTTGAAGAAGAAAGACAAATCTTCCCATTTGATGAAGAAGATATCGCTTTATACTATGCGATTATGTATAGAAAAGAGGAAGTAAATGACTAATCTATATGGCTTAGAAATAAGTAAATTAGAAGAGCTCATGCTTTCACTTGGTCAAAAGAAGTATCGCGCTACTCAGCTTTTCAGTTGGATTTATGAAAAGAAAGCGAAAACTTTTGATGAAATGAGTGATGTTTCTAAATCATTTAGAGAAGTACTTAACCAAGATTTTTCACTTAAACTCCCTTCTATTTTCACTAGACAAGATAGTAAAGACGGCACTGTTAAATTACTTCTAGAATTAGAAGATGACTCTAAAATCGAGACAGTTCTTATGCCATATAACTACGGAAACGCTATATGTGTTACATCTCAAGTAGGTTGCAATATGGGTTGTGCCTTCTGTGCCAGTGGATTACTTAAGAAGAAAAGAAATCTAGAAGTCCATGAACTTGTTGGACAAGTCATGGTCATGAACGAAATCTTAGCCTCTGAAGGCAAAGATAGAGTTACACATATCGTAATTATGGGAACGGGTGAACCGTTTGATAATTACGATAATGTCTTAGATTTCATTAGAATTGCTAATCATCCAAAAGGACTAGCGATTGGAGCTAGACACATTACTGTTTCTACCTGTGGCATTGTACCAGGAATTCTTAGATACGCTAAAGAAGGTATGCAAACTAACTTAGCGATATCATTGCACGCTCCTAATGATGAGATTAGAAATAAAATCATGCCAATATCTAAAAGATATAAGATGGATGAACTTATGGCGGCAGTAAAACAATACGAAAAAGAAGCGGGTAGAAGAGTTACGTTTGAATACATTTTGATTAAAGATGTTAATGATACGATTGAATGTGCTGCGGAACTTACTAAACTTATTAGAGGTACATTAGCGCATGTAAATCTAATTCCATACAATCCAGTAATGGAAAATGAATTTGAAAGAAGCGAAGATAAGCAAGTTAGAGCGTTCTTCTCATATCTTCATAAACATGGAGTGAACGCTACTATTAGAAAAGAATTTGGAAATGATATTGACGCTGCATGTGGTCAATTAAGAGCAAAAGAGCAAAAGGTATTATGAAAAAGAATAAATTAAGAGGAAAGTATTACTCAAAAACCGATATTGGTAAAGTTAGAATTACCAATGAAGACCAAGCCTGTTCATTAGTAAATGAAAAGGGTAATGTTTTACTTTGTGTTTGTGATGGCATGGGTGGCCACGCTAAAGGTGACTATGCCAGTAAAATTGCTATCGATTTAGTTAGAAGTGCTTTTAAGAAAACAAAAGGTTTCTATACTAGATTTGGAGCGCAAAGATTCTTCTCAAAAACACTTAAGAGTATCGCTAAATCAATTTATGATACTGGTTATAATGATCCATCTTGTGAAGGTATGGGTACTACACTAGTAATGGCCATCATCACTGATAAAACTATCTATATCGCTAACGTCGGCGATAGTAGAGCATACAATGTTTTGTCCACTGGTTTAAAACAACTTACCGAAGATCAAACAATGGCGAATTATTTAGTTAATACTAAACAAATTAGTAAAGAAGAGTCTAAAACTAGCGAGGTTAGACATGTATTAACCAACTCACTTGGAACCACTCCTAGCGCATCATTTGCATTTAATATATATGCCAATATTGGGAATTCCATCTTACTATGTAGTGATGGATTGTATAATAATATTCCTGAAAGTGATATTTGTAGAATATTACTTACAGACGAAGATATATCTATGAAAGTTGATTCTCTTATCAATGTCGCTAATAGTAATGGTGGTAGTGATAATATCGGAATCGCATATTGGGAATCATTAAAATAGTATGTTAAAAATCGGAGATAGATTAGCAAATAGATATCGAATAACCGCTAGACT
>CACYJD010000072.1 GCA_902774655.1 uncultured Erysipelotrichaceae bacterium
CCTTCCATGCCATATTGAGGAACGGCTTTACTAAAATCAATTGTGGACTTTTTGATTCTTGGAGGAGTTCCGGTTTTTAATCTCATGAGTTCTAAACCCATCTTAGATAAAGACTTAGATAATCCTAAAGAAGGTTTTTCTCCATCAGGACCACCTGAAATAGCTTTATGCCCTCTAAGAATCTTAGATTCCATATATGTTCCAGTTGAGATGATAACTGCTTTAGCATTAATTACTTCTCCACTAGAAAGTTTGACACCTGTAATAGTGTTTCCTTCATGCAAAATATCAGTAACCATACCTTCAATTATCGATAGGTTCTCGGTTCTTTTTAATATTTCTTGGACAATATGAGGGTAATTAAATTTATCTTCTTGTGCTCTTAAGCATTGAACTCCAGGGCCTTTACCAGTATTGAGCATTTTAATTTGAAGATAGTCTTCATCTGCTGCAATACCCATTACTCCACCAAGAGCATCTATTTCTCTCACTACTACGCCTTTAGCGGAGCCACCAATAGATGGATTGCATGGCATATTAGCAATCATCTTTTCATTTAATGTGATAAGAAGGGTCGAATGACCCATCTTTGCTGCTATATGACTGGCTTCTACACCAGCATGACCACCACCAACTACAACAACATCATAAGAAAGCATTATCCAACACTTCCTTCCATGTCCATTTTAATTAATTGATTAAGCTCAACGGCGTATTCCATTGGTAATTCTTTAGAGAATGGTTCAATGAAGCCCATAATAATCATTTGAGTTGCATCAGCTTCGCTTATACCTCTACTCATTAAATAGAAGAGTTGTTCTTCATTAATCTTACTTACTGTAGCTTCATGTTCGATGTATGAAGTATTATTTCCAACAAAGTTAGATGGAATGGTATCTGACTTAGAAATATCATCCAAAATTAAAGTGTCACATTCGACATGAGATTTACAATTTAGGGCATTTCTTGCGTGTTTAACCATACCTCTATAGTTAACAACGCCTCCGCCTCTCACTATAGATTTAGAGATAATAGTGCTACTAGTATTACTCGCTAAATGAATCATTTTCGCACCAGCGTCTTGATATTGTCCTTTGCCACCAACAGCGATAGAAATACAATTTCCTCTAGCGCCTTCACCTGCTAAAACGCAAGCCGGGTATTTCATATTGGTTTGAGAACCGATATTTCCATCAATCCAATCCATTTGAGCGTTTTCTTTAACTAACGCTCTTTTGGTGACTAAATTAACAATATTATTTGACCAGTTTTGAACTGTTGAATATCTACATTTAGCATCTTTAAGCACGACAATTTCGACAACTGCAGCATGTAAAGAATCCTTTGAATAAATAGGAGCAGTACATCCTTCAACATAATGGCAGTCAGCACCCTCATCTACAATAATTAAGGTTCTTTCAAACTGACCTGATTTTTCATTGTTAATTCTGAAATACGATTGTAATGGTTTCTCTAATTTAACACCTTTTGGAACATAAATGAATGAACCACCAGACCAAACAGCACCATTAAGAGCGGCGAACTTATTATCAGTATAAGGAACAACAGTATTGAAATATTTCTTTACAATTTCTGGACAGAACTTAACTGCTTGGTCTGTAGATAAGAAAATGACACCCTTATCTTCGACTTCTTTAAGCATATTATGATAAACAGCTTCAGATTCATATTGAGTGGTAACGCCACTTAAATACTTTTGTTCTTGTTCAGGAATACCTAACTTTTGGAAGGTATTTTTAATAGTTTCAGGAACTTCATCCCAACTCTTTTCGACACCTTTAGATGTTCGTGTGAAGTATGTATAAGAATCGAAATCAAGGAACGATAAATCAGGACCAAAGTTAGGCATTGGCATTGAAATGAATTGACGGTATGCTTTTAATCTAAATTCAAGCATCCAGTCAGGTTCATTTTTAACTCTAGAAATCTCCCTAACGACTTCTTCGGTTAAGCCTTTTCCCGTGGTGAAAATAGACTGGTCTTCATCTTTAAAGCCATACTTATATTCTTTTTCTTTTAAAAGTTCATCACGTTTATCTTGGCTCATGATTATGTCCTTCATCTAATATATCTTTTAATGCATCCCAGCCAATAGTTGCACATCTAATTCTTGCAGCTTGTTTGGATGTATTCATAAATACAACTGCTTCATCAAGAACACTATCATCATATGGTTCTTCATGAATCATTTTTATATATTGATCATAAATATAGCGGGCTTCTTGCGCTTTTTTTCCGTTCATAAGCCCACACATAATATCTGTAGAAGCTGTAGAAATAGTACACGCAACACCAGTCCAGCAAGTATCAACAACTATATCGTTTTCAACTTTTACATAGACCATAATGTCATCAATACAGTTATCACTATGTTGATGTAAAGACTGATAAGAATCATCTTTTGGTTCATGTTTAAAAAGTGGATTGTCGTAGTGATCCATAATAATTTGTCTCATCATTTGAGGGCTAAGCGAAATAGGCATCTAAGAAATCTCCTCCACTTTTAAGTACATTTATTAATTCATCTATATCTTCTTTTGAAGTATAGAAATACACACTTGCTCTTACTGTTGCAACAGTGCCTAAGAAGTCATTTAGAATCTTAGCGCAGTGTTGTCCACTTCTAACTGCAATTCCTTTTGAGTTAAGAAATGTAGCTTCATCTTGAGCAAAAACTCCTTTAACGTTAAATGTAATAATTCCAGACTCACTTTCAGGGTTATAAACAATAACATTATCGAGCTTCTTTAACTCATTTACGGCATATATCTTCAGCTCTTTTTCATATTTTTCGATATTTTCCATACCGATTTTTTCTAAGTATTCAATAGCTGCTCTTAAGCCATAAATTCCTTCTAAGTTTTGAGTTCCCGCTTCAAATTTGGCAGGTGGTTTTAAGTAACTTACATTGCCACACATCTCAAATTTAGCGTTCATTCCACCACCAGAAAGGAATGGATCCATCATATCTAATAATTGGTACTTACCATATAGAATTCCAATACCAGTTGGGCCACACATTTTGTGTCCAGAGAAAGATAAGAAATCGATATCTAAATCTTGAACATCCACTTTGATGTGTGGGACAGATTGTGCTCCGTCAACAGAGATTAATGCACCTGCTTCATGAGCAACTTTTGCTATTTCTTTAATATCATTTACATATCCTAATACATTAGTAATATGAGCAACACAAACCAATTTGGTGCGACTTCCTATAGTTTTTTTGACATTTTCAGCAGTTAATCTACCTTCTTTTGTAAGAGGTATGTATTTGATAACTGCACCAGTCATTTCAGCGACCTTAAACCATGGCAAAATATTTGAAGCGTGCTCTGCTTCGGTAAGAAGAATCTCATCTCCTTCTTTCAAATATTTTGCCCCGTAACCATAGGCTACGAGATTTAATGACATTGAGGCACCAGCTGTAAAAACAATTTCATTTTCACTTTTAGCGTTAATAAATCTTTTTACTGCTTTTCTAGTTTCTAAAACTTGTACATCAACATCGTAGGCTAAATCATAGTCACCACGATGTGAATTAGAGGTGTGATAATAGTAAGATTCCACTGCTTTAAGAACAGGCTCTGGCTTAAATGTTGTTGCAGCGTTATCTAAAAATACTAAAGGATGACCTTGCATCTTTAGGTTTTCTTTATACATTGGGAAATCTTCTCTGATCTTTTTAACGTCTATCATTAGATTTCCTCCTCGATTCTAGTCAGAATCTTGTTTTGAACATCTTCGCTGAAGTGTTTAGAAATAGGACTTAAATAACCTAATGTAATAATATTCTTTGCTTCGTCTTGAGTTAAACCTCTACTCATCAAATAAAACATATGTTCGTCAGATAATTGACCAACAACCGCTCCATGAGAAGCAATAACATCATTATTATCAATTTTTAATATAGGATATGCATGTCCTTTAGATTCCTTATCAAAGACAATAATCTTAGCGTTTTGTCTTGTTTCAGATTTACTAGCATTAGTCTTAATATGATTAACTCCAGAGAATACAATTTCTGAATTGTCTTTGCTGACTCCATAGTTATTCATGATGCCTTTTGTGTGACCTACATTATGAATAAACGAGACATCAAAAGTCTTCTTAGAATCACCAGTTGAAAGGCTCGCTAAATCCCAAGTTGCTTCCGCTCCTTCTTCGTTCAAATTGAATAAAATTTTAGCGTCAATTCCACCTTTAGAAAAATCACCAAAAATAACGCTCACTTTTGAATTTGAGGCGACTTCTGCAGTGATTTTTAAAGATTTTGTACTTTTAAAATTAGCGATTTTTAGTGTTAAATTTGAGTTATTTTCTAGCTTTAAATTGAGCTCATCAATATTGAGGAGTTCTAGTGTTTTTGATTCGTTATTTAAAACTAGATTTGTAGGCATTTTATTTATTACCTTTGAGTGCTTCTTTTGTAGCACAAGTACCGATAGAAACAGTGCTCATTGTTTCTTCTTTTTCTATTTCAATACCAAGTTCGGTTTTGATCCACAAGTTCGGTTTTGATCCATTCATAACCCTTGGTATCAACTTTCTTAATTAATGATCTATCACCACTGACAGCGACTTTACCATTAACTAAAACATATACCTTATCAACGTTGATTAAGTCATAAAGTCTTGCATAGTGGCTAACGATTAAGAAGCCTCTTCCATTTTCTTGTTCTTTTTTGATTACAGAACTCACTACTTGAATAGCGTCAACATCTAATCCTGAGTCAGTCTCATCAAGCATAGCAAAAGTAGGTTTAAGTAAAATCATTTGTAAGATTTCATTCTTTTTCTTTTCGCCACCAGAGAATCCTTCATTTAAGTTACGATTAGACATCTCAAATGGGATATGAACCTCGTCATA
>CACYJD010000073.1 GCA_902774655.1 uncultured Erysipelotrichaceae bacterium
ATAGTAGGAGGATTAATCCTATGTTAGGTGCAATTGTAGGGGACGTCATTGGAAGCGTCTATGAATTTGATAATTATCGTCATCAAGACTTTCCAATTGTGAATAAATATAACAAATTTACAGATGATACTGTTTTAACTATCGCTATTATGGATTGGATTGTTAACGCTAATCCTAAAGATATTGATTCAGTTAATCACTATATCCAAAAATGGGGTAGAAAGTATCCTAATGCAGGATACGGTAATAGATTTAGAACAGAGTATCTTTATGAAGAACACCCACATCCATATTTTAGTTATGGTAATGGTGCTGCTATGAGAGTTTCTCCAGTCTCTTTTGTAGCGAACTCTATTGATAAAGTAATCGAACTGAGCGACTTTGTTACAAGCGTTACTCATAATCATCCAGAAGGTATTAAAGGTGCTATGGCAATTGCCATCGCTATCTTTATGGCTTGGCATGGTTACCCTAAAGAGGATATTAAAGAGATGGCAATTGCCTATTATCCTGAAATTAAATATTTTGAATATGATGATTTGCTACAACATTATAGATTTAATGAAACCTGCCAAGACACTTGCCCACAAGCGTTATATTGCTTCTTAATATCTAACAGTTTTGAAGAGTGCTTAAGAATATCGGTTTCCATTGGTGGAGATACTGATACATTATGCGCGATGAGCTGTGCTATCGCCGAGGCATTCTATAAAGAAATACCTGTTGAAATAAGAAATGAAGTTTTATCTAAATTAGATAAAGAAATGTTAGATGTAATTGAACAATTTGACAGATATGTTGCTAATTTAGATGAAGATAAATCAATTGAATTAACTTATGACTTACAAAAGTTTATCGACGCTAGCGATAATTCAATTGATTTAGCCACTAAGGAATTAAGTGAAGGATATAAAGAATCTCACTATATGTGGTATATCTTCCCTCAACTTAGAGGACTAGGTCATAGTGAACTTTCATATAACTATGGGTGGACTAGGTGAAGCAAGAGCGTACTATGCTAACGAAATACTTGGTAAACGTCTAACTGATTTATGCAAAGTATTGCTTTCACTAGATATTAATGAACCTATTAAAATATTTGGTGAATTAGATAGTAAGAAATTGAGATCTTCAATGACTCTATTCTATGAAGCCACTCACGAACAGATCTTCTTAGATGTCTTAAAGAAATATTTTGATGGTATGGAAGATCCTAAGACTCTTGACAGAATAAAGAAGTGGTAGGAATCTATTATATAACTAACGCACTAAGTGCGTTTTTTATTATCTTGCAAATATTTAAGGGGGTTAATAAAGGGGTTAAAAAAGGGGTTAATAAAGGGGTTAAAAAAGGGGTTAATAAGAAATATAATCTGCTTCACTTAATTCAGATTTTTCTATAGAATAGAAGTATTATTTATGAATAAATCAAAAAAACTTCAACGCTTCATGGACATAAGTAATGGGAATGATATTAAGTATCATCCTGTATTTTCATATAGACATTTAAGAATATTTGCTTGGGGATTCTTAATTATTGCGTCTTTAGGTCGCTTGCTTAACGCTGGCAGTGGACTAATAAATGCAGGCCAAGGTTTGACTACGCTATTTGGTGTCATGGAAAGCGCTTCTAGTTTGATGTCCCCATTATTCTTATTAGCGGCATTTGCGATATTACTTAACGCTAAAGATGGATATAGAAGGCTATTTGTCTCTTATGGTGGCCTTACTCTTCTTGTTTATATTGCTTTCCTATTTGTGTATCTTCATTACATTATTGGTTTATTTAATGTTGCACTAGGATATGAAGCCGCTATAGCTACAGTATCAGAGTTCTTATCAACTGTATCTCCTAATGGATATATTGCTTTTAATATCTTTATCGATCTTCTTCTTTTTACAAGTGTTACGTTCTTTTTGAATTACACTCCAAAAACTAAATTCCAAGGAAAAAAGCTATATATCTTCCGCTTATTTGCATTAATTCCTATCTTATATGAGGTTGGTAGTATCGTAGTTAAGAGTCTTGCTGGTTCAGGAGTTTTTAAGATTCCACCTTTAGCATACCCATTATTAACAACCAAACCTCCAGTAGCTTTCTTTATCTTCGTATTCTTAGCACTCTTTATTAAAAATAGAGAAAGATTCTTTATTAAAAGAGGAAAGACTCATCAAGATTTTAAGAGATTTGAAGATACCAATCTCAATAAATTACACTTCAATTTGCTTTTAACAATTTTAATTGTAATCGCCGCAGTAGTTGACTTCCTCTTATTGTTCATTGTCCCATTATTCTCAATCATTGGCTTAGATGTAACGGAAATGGAAATCGAAATGCTCTATTTTAATATGTTAGGTAAGTTACTCGATATGGGCATTGGTAAAACTATACCTATGTTATTTATTATTCCTATCATTATGTTCTTCGATTATAAAAAGACTCACAAGAACCCAATGATAGACATGCTAATACCTGTGATAGGAGTAGGACTATTAATTTTTACAACCATAGAAGGCTCTTATTTAATATTCAGAGGCAAATTAGCTGAATGGATTAAAGAATCTCTTGAGAATATTGCAAACGAAGGGTAAAAGAACATGAAAACCAAGCCAATTAAATTCTTATTAAGTAGAGAACAAAGATATTTCAATTATTTACACTACAGATGTTCACTGTGGTTTAACTACACCTCCAGGATATTCCTCCTTAGCAGCGTATCGAGATGAACTTGCTAAAACAAATTATGTAACTTTGTTAGATTCTGGTGATTACCTCCAAGGCGACCTTGCTGGTGCTGTTTCAAATGGAAAATACTTAGTGGATATCATGAACGAGGTCGAATATGACATTGTTACTCTTGGTAATCATGAATTTGATTATGGCATGGATACACTTGCTACTAGATTAAACGAACTCAATAGTGAAGTAACTTCATGTAACTTCTCATATATTGGTAATAAAGAGAATAAGTTTGATTTTATTAAGCCATATATCATCAAAGAATATGGTGATAAAAAGATTGGCTATATAGGAGTTACCACCCCGAGTACACTAACAGAAAGTGATCCTTCCAACTTCTTAGAAGATGGACAAGTTGCTTATACTTTTGGAGCGGATACTCCAGAACATTTCTATTCAATAGTTCAATCGAATATTGATTTAGCTAAAGCTGATGGAGCTAACTATATCATTCTTTTAAGTCATTTAGGTAGCTATGAAAACTATAGTCCATATAGCTCAATTGATGTATTAAGCCACACTAGTGGAGTGACAGCGTTCTTAGACGGTCACGCTCATGCCGATTTACCATGGACTACATATAAAAATAAAGATAACGTTGACACTTTATTAGTAGACACAGGTTATAAATTAAATGAGTTTGCTACTTTAACGATCACTAAAGAAGGTGAAGTTAAAACTGATTTTATTAAAGAATATGAAGGAAAGTCAGCTAAAGTAGATGCTAAAGTTAAAGAAGTTCAAGAGAAGTGCGACGAAGTAGGCAAACGAGTTGTAACAAACATTGATATTGATTTATCTATTTTTGATTCTGATGGAATTAGAATGATAAGAAGTAGAGAGATGCCTATAGGTAATCTTGTCGCTGATGCATATAGAGAAATTGCTGAAGTTGATATTGGTTTTATCAATGGTGGTGGTGTTAGAGCAAACCTTACTAAAGGAGATGTTACTTACGCTCAAATTAGAGCAGTTCATCCATTTGGTAATTTATTATTAAAGAAAAGAGTAAGTGGAGCCGACATATTAGATTATCTAGAATTCGCTACTAGACTTACTCAATCAGAATACAAAAAAGACGGTAAAGCTTATGGTGAAAATGGTGAGTTCTCTCATGTGAGTGGACTTCGTTACACCGTTGATACATCTATTGAAAATCATGTAGTAACAGATGCTTCAGGTAACTTTATTAAAGTTGATGGAGAACGTAGAGTAAAAGACGTCCAAGTTCTCGTTGATGGTACTTATGTAGCTTTTGATGCAAACAAAGATTATAGTGTTGCAACAAATGACTTTATCCTCGCCAATGGTGGAGGTGGAGCCAATATGTTTATGGATGATCCTATTATTCCTAGTTCCACAATGGTGGACTACGAAGTCTTAATTAAGTATATTTCTGAAACATTAGAAGGCCATTTAAGTGAAAAATATTCTTCTATTGAAGGAAGAATTAATATTATCTAAATGCATACAAAAGTCTCAAAGAGGGGACTATATAGTGGTTTTTTGATTATCTTTAGTGGATTCTTAAAAATAAGTTAGCTCTCTACTGTATTAGTGTGTCTTGGTGTTTTTTTATTGTTGAAAACGGTACTAATAGAGTCATTAATAGAAGTCATTTAAAAAGAGGAATGGAATCCTCCAATAGATGAAATGTTGGAAACACTGATAAAGGTCAATTCTTTTCGTCAATAGAAGAAGCTAAAGCATTGTTAAGAGATTATTGCGATCTAGGACCCTCTACTAGAAATGAAAGCAATAGCCAAAAAGCTAAACAGTAGACCATCATAAAAACGCTGCAGTCTATCGCTCAATTAATTACTTCACTAATAAATACAACGCATTATTAACTAGTTTCTAATAATTCTATAAACCAAAAAGATATAATCCCCCTTTTAAATTTCACTGAAATAGCGTGGTTAAAAAAGTAATTTATAAATCCATATATACGATTTTATTGATGTAATCAAAGAAAAACTATAGATTATAAGTGAAGAGATTAGTTGAATTAATGGTGAAATTATATGAGAAAAACATTTAAGATATTGTCTATTGTTGCAAATTTAGTTTTGTGTGGATCTATTCCTGTTGNCATGCGACAATCCGGACGCTCCAGTTGTTATAAGTGTTGAAACGGTCACTTTAAATAAAAATAGTTTGACCATTTTAGCAGGTCAAACTGAGAAATTAATTGCAACCATATTACCTGAAAATGCTACAAATACAACACTTATTTGGTCAACAAGCAATAGTGATGTCGCAACGGTTGAAGACGGAGTAGTGGCAGCACTTAGTGGTGGAAGCACTATTATTACTGCAACATCTATTGACGGAAATAAAACTGCCGAATGCAATGTTATCGTAAAAGATAATTTAACTTTTTGGTCTGCATTTAAAAACTATAGTGAGGCTTTGGAAGAGCTGATTAAAAATGTAGAAACTGAAGTAGACGTCGCTATTACAAGCTACGCCCAATTAGATTATGATCAATTGCAAACAAATATTAATAACTCAAGTTCTACTCAAGCATATCCAAATATTGCTACTGGAAACACCGATCATTTTGCAGGATATATAAAGGCTAAGATTCAAGCGCCTTTAGATGAATATTTTAGTGAATATCAGTCTAGAACCGGCAATTCTCTTCTTGATGATTATTACCCTGAATATTTATATGAGAATATGATGTTAGATTATGATAAGAATGATAATCCATACATAATGGGCTTACCGATGTGCAACTCAACTGAGATTCTTATTTACAATGGTTATTTTGTTGATTATGCAGCATCCATTAATTCATCATTGGCAACTTTACCAGATACTTGGGCTGAATGGGAAATAAAAGGTGAAGCTTATATGGATGTTATGAGCACTTTATTTGGCAAGAAACTATATGGTGTTCTCAATGGTAACTCCGCTAGTAATTTTGTTGTAGTTGGGCCAAACGATACAGCTCCTGTGGGTAAAATAGAGTTGCTTGATTTATCTAAAGTCAGTTCAACAAGATTTAAACTCCTGTCTTGGGATGATACTGATAGTATGTTCCTTACTCTTTGCCATCAATGGGGGTAATGTTTATACAACTTATTCTCAAACAGATAGAAAAAATAACAAAGGAAAAGGCTGGGTTAGATTCTTCGATGAATCATTCGTTAATGCTGATGGTTCTGTTATTAATCCGAGAGAATTAACAAACGATATGCTCAACTATATGAAGAGTTTGCACGAAAAAGACATCATCGGTCTTACTGCTGAAACTGCTGAAGGCGCATATGCAAATGATGGCTTCAAAAACGGTAGGACAATGTTTGCTATTTGTCAGTCTGGTGGTTTAACCGACAAAGACTTGGGGAATTTTGATATTAGAACTCACGCAATCCCGTACAAAGATGCCACTCATAAGAACGTAGTATCGCAAAATATAAACCTCGCTTTATTTAAGAAAGGTAACGAAATAGCAATGCAGAAGTCATTTAATTCGATGGTTGCTTTGACCCGTGGTGATATTCAAGGTTCCTGGGCGGCGGAAACTGGCTTCTTCCCATCTGCGAAATCTGCTACTAATAGTAAGATTTATCAAGATTTCTTAACCGAATCTCAGCCAACTAAGATTCAGAAACTATATCAAGAATCCGCTAAACTTAATGACGATATTTATAAAGATGATACAGAGAATTGGATTAAGTTTGTTGAACCTGCCTTTGTGGGAAGTTCTAGAATCCGTTATGTTATCAGACAAATTATGACTATGTTATTTGGTGGTACTAAGACCAATGATCAAATCATGAGAACTGTATTAACTCAAATGCGTGATTATCTTTCAGATGAAACTTACAAATACATTAATTCTTTATAATGGGAAATTAATTAGTTTAATTTTTTAGATTAATCAGAGATAATTTCGTTTAGATAAAATGGCAAATAATATAAAGGCAAGGTCAATATTTGAGATTCTTTATCAAATCCATATCTATTTGATGAAACTTTAATTATTAAGTCTTTTTTATTGTGGTTTCTAAATTCATCAATTGAAGTAAGTTTGTTTCTTCCTCTTTTAACATCTATTGGAACAACGGAGTTATTAATATCAATTACGAATTCGAATTCACTATTACGTTTGCCTTTCCAATAGAATAAAGGAACTCTTCTAGCAGCTAATTCAGTAGCGATATAGTTTTCATAATATATACCAGATAAAGCGTTATCTTTGTCGGTTAAAAATTGCTCATAACTAAGTCCACTTTGTAGAGTGAACATTCCAACATCTGATAAATAAAACCTAAATATTGATTCCTCACCTTTAATTAAAGGAAGAGTGATTTTTTCTTTTAAACAGAATGATTGAAGCACTACATTAGAGGTGGTTAACCAAAAATACGGGTTAACCATATCTCTATTCTTGGCCTTTGGTAATGTGTAAGAGACTTTAAAGTTTTCGTTCTCTTTATTTAATTGTTTATAGATATCGTTATAAATGAGTTTACTTCTTACCACTGATTCCATTGAAGTTTGATATAAAGTCATATCATTTAAGTAACCATCATATATTTCTCTTATCTTTTTAACTGAGGCTTTATATGCTTCGATTTTATTGTCTTTATAGTATAAAAATGTTCTGACGATTTCAGGCATCCCACCTATAAACATATAAGTTCTAAATACATCTAAAAGCTCATTGTGAATTATAGGATCAATTACTTCTTTTGATTTATAGTGAGACACAATGTAGTTATATTTATCTCTATCGTAGTTATATAAGAATTCATCAAAGGTTAGCGGATACATGTACAATTCATTGATCTTTCCTACAGGGAATAGAAAACCTTTATCTTTCTTTTTGCTCGCTCTATGAATGCTTAGTCTCACTAACGAACCACTTACAATTAAAGGAATATCGCTTCTTTTTTCACAAAAATGTTTCATCATTTTAACGATTGAAGGACATTCTTGAGCTTCATCAAAAAATAATAGATGATCTTTATCTGGAACAAAGTGGTAGTGGAGTTCGATATATTCGAGCACTTTACTTAAATTGCTATTGTTTTCAGCGAATTCGACAAATTCATTTTCATCTGATAAATCAATCTTCAAATATTTGTTCTTGAAATACTTCTTAGCGAACAACTCTTCGATAAGATAAGATTTTCCGACTTGTCTAGCTCCCCAAACCATTAATGGTTTTCTGAAAGGATCATTGAGCCAGTTTTCTAGATTTTTTAAGTATTTACGTTCCATAGATTTACACCTTTTTGCAACTTAATTTTAATGTGATTTACACCTTTTTGCAACTTATTTTAGATACAATTTACACCTTTTTGCAACTTATTAAAGTGGTGATTTACACCTTTTTGCAGGTTAGAGAATAAAAAAATGACCAATATTTACGTCTCTTTTTAACTTTGTGGCACATCTGTGACTATATTTAATATAAAATAATAAATATCAATATTGAGGACCCACTTATGTCTGAAGCATTATTAGAAATTAAGAATTTGAAGAAATATTATGGTAAAGGAGATTCACTTGTAAAAGCATTAGATGATATCTCTTTTAATGTTTATAAAGGTGAGATGCTAGTTTTACTAGGTAACTCTGGATGTGGTAAATCTACCTTACTTAATATTATTGGAGGTATGGATTCTCCTACTGATGGTCAAGTCCTTTTAAACGGTGAAGACATAACTCACTATAAAGATAAAGAATTAACTAAATATCGTAAGGAAAAGATTGGCTTTATTTTCCAGTTCTATAACTTACTTCCTGATTTAACAGCTTTAGAGAATGTAAGAATGTCTCTACCTAAGAAAGATGAGAATCATTTAGGTGAAAAGACCTTAGAACTTGTTGGTTTAGGTGATAAAAAGATGCATCAATATCCATCACAAATGAGTGGTGGCGAGCAACAAAGAGTCAGTATCGCTCGGGCACTAGTTAAAGGCGCTGAGATTATTCTTTGTGATGAACCTACTGGTGCTCTTGATGATAAAACAGGCCGCAAGATCCTTGAATTACTCCAAGATATTGTTCGTAAACAAGGTCAAACAATGGTTATTGTTACCCATACCACTCCAATCGCTGATATGGCGAATAGAGTTATTACTCTAAAGAACGGTAAGATTATTAAAGAAAAGGTTAATGAAAAACCTATCGACGCTAAAGATATTGAATGGTAATTAATAAATGAAATTAACTAAATCCCTCTTAATTCCATATCTTAAAAGATTCTGGCTAATGCTACTTTCAGTAGTGTTAGTAGGAGCTTTTGGATGTGGTATCTTAATCGGATTAAGAAACGCATTCCATTCATTAGAAACAAATATCCATACACTTTTAGATGAATGTGGATATCCTGATTTATATGTCGAAATGAATGGAGAAATTGAAGAAAGCTACTTAGCTTATTTCCCAGAAGATTTTAATGAATCAATGGGAATTGAAAAAGTCGAATATAGAGCAACTTATGTCACCACCTTTGAAAAGGATGAAAAATCCTATAGCACTCGCTTAATCGGATTTGATGATAATAGTCTATTGTCTCACCATGTAGTAGAGGGATCTATTAATGGTTCAGATGCTAGAATGGATTATTACTT
>CACYJD010000074.1 GCA_902774655.1 uncultured Erysipelotrichaceae bacterium
AATTAACCTAGGTATTACACTAGTAGTTGGTGGTGCCTTATATATATTTATCCTTATATTATTAAAAGAGAAATTAATAATGTCGATTATCCATAGACGGTTCTTAAAATACTAATCAACATGAAAAGGAAGCGATTGAACTCGCTTCCTTTTAGTTTAGATGGTTCTATACAATCTAGGGTGGACAATTAAAAATACCTTTCCACACCAAATTGTATAGATATTAGACTTTATAAAGAAAAGACCTCTTATAATTTATTTGTTGAACGATATAACGGAGGTCTTTTCATATGGATTTTAACACAATATTAAATCGTTTTGGTTTTGATAGTAATAATTTTGTTAATAAAACTATTAATTTTATTGAAGCCGATCAAGGAGTTATCTATGAAGTAAAAGAAGATTACAAAGAAAGAATTTGTCCATTTTGCAATAATCCAAAGCTTTATATACACGGTTATAAATATTGAGAGAATACGATATAAGTGCCCTAAGTGTGGTAGGACTCACTCTTTCCCTTTGCAGGGTGTAGAGCGTTCTAAAACTATAAGTAATTTTACTCTTAATGCAATAAAGCAAGAATTCTACAATATTCAGTCTTTCTCTACTATAGCTTCAAGATACAATGTTTCGCTAAGTCAAGTAATCAACATATTTGATGATTTTACAAAAATAATGCCTAGAAGGCCGTTACCAGAATATTTATGTATTGATGAGAAGCATTTCGAAAGTGAAAGTGATGGCAAATATGCCGTTATTTTATCTGATTTCTTTACCGGGGAAGTAGTTGATGTTTTGGAAAATAGACAATTGCCTTATTTAGATGAATATTTCAAAAAAATACCTTTAGCAGAAAGGAATAATGTAAAAGTTTTTATTTCAGACATGTATGATGGTTATTCAACAATAAAGAATCGTTACTTTCCAAAAGCAATGTTTGTTGTGGATTTGTTCCATGTAATTAAGTTGTTATCAACAGCGATAAATAAACTTAGAATTCGAACTTATAACTTATACGCAAGCGAAGGAACTTTAGAGAGACATTTTTTGAAAACTAATTGGAGATATTTTTTAATGGATCTTTATAAAATTAAACGCAATGAGTATCACAGCAAAAAGTTTGATACTTACATAGAATTTCAAGAAATAATCCTTCGTTGTTTGAAATTGAACCAAAATTTTTGGTTTGGCTATGATGTTCTGCAGGAACTGCTACATTATGATAAATATGAAACATATTCTGAAGCTGAACGTTTCATGGAGAGGATAATTGCAAAACTGAATTCGACTGGTGATGAATTACTTATTAAAATTGCAGATAGTTACAAGAAATGGAAGGTCGGAATAATTCACGGTTTAGCAAGAAATCAAACTGGAAGAAGATTTAGCAATGCGATCGCTGAAAATAACAATTCGCATATTCAGAGGGTTATAGATGTAGCATATGGTTATCGAAATTTTTTGCGTTTTAGAGCACGAATTTTATTAATTTTGACTTATAAAAATCAAAGGTGATATACCCTTGCGAGTATACCACCCTAGATTGTATAGATTTTGAGATTTTTATTATTGACTCCACACTATTCCACACTAGATTGTATAGAGCCAATTAAAATAGCGGACTTCCTATATCAAAATTAAAAACGGAACGCTTTCATAACGTTCCGTTTTGCATTGATCGATTGATCAATTATTTCTTTTGAATTCTTCCTTTGTTTTTACCTTTGGAAGCGTGTGATAAGTATCCAACACCTTGGTTTTCTGCCATACGTTTTGTGTATTCTTCGGCTTCAACTTTGGTATCAAATAATTTAATTACTTTATCACTACCTGCTCTAAAGACTTGCCATTTGTTATCTTTAGCTCTCTTAGAGATATGGTAGGAAGCGGTATTTTTCTTAGGAGCATCTTCAGCTTCTTCTTTAGGCTCTTCCTTAGGTTCTTCTTTTTTAGTAGGAGCTTTCTTAGGAGCGGCTTTAGGTTCTTCCTTGGCTTCTTCTTTCTTAGCAGGAGTCTTCTTTGCTGCTGGTTTTTTAGCAGGTTCTTCCTTCTTTTCTTCTGCCTTAGGTTCAGGTTTAGCTTCTTCTTTTACTTCTGGCTTTGCCTCTTCCTTTTTAGCAGGAGCTTTCTTAGGAGCTGGTTTTTTAACAGGTTCTGGCTTCTTTTCCTCTTTTGGTTCTTCCTTAACCTCTTCTTTGACAGGTTCTTCGACCTTTTCTTCCTTAACAGGCTCAGCAGCAACTGGTTCTTCTTTAACAGGTTCTGCTACGACTGGTTCAGGTTTAGCTTCTTCCTTAACCTCTTCTTTAACAGGTTCTTCCTTCTTTTCTTCTACAGGTTCAGGTTTAACTTCTTCTCTGACTTCTTCAGCAACAGCTTCTTTAACTACTTTATGTTTTGGTAAGAATGCACAAACGATAGCTAAAACTAGCATTAATGCAGCGCCACCAACGGCTAAGTAGCTATACAAATTCATTTTAATAGCAATTCCACCAGCAAGTAGTGGTAAACCAAAGAATGTACCAGCAACGAATAAAGCAACTAATACTGAGAAAACAATTGCTAATGGAGCGTTCTTACTAATAATTTCTTCACCATTCTTATTGTGTTTCGCTCTAATAGCGGCTTTAGCAACAACAAGTGCTAAGATTGAAGCTAGAATTAGAAGTGCACTCATGATTAAGAATGGATAGACATCTGCACCCATTTGTAATTCTGCTTCAATAAGTGCTTCTTTAAATGCTACTAATGGTGCGTATGTAACATCATTAATAACTAATGTTGGCATAAGGACTAAAACAGCAGTTCCTAAGCTAACTACCATTAAGCATGCTCTTACTACTTTGGTTACGACAGGTGCTTCACTAACTAACATGAAACCAATAATTGCTAATAATAAGCCTAATCCACTAACACCAAGAGCAATATATGCTCCGATTTCTAAGCTTGTAACACCATTAGCGAATCTAGCAAGCATAACCATTCCAAACATAAATGCTGGAACAAATGATAAGACCATCGTATTGGCAACAAGTTTCTTAGCGTTACCATTCTTTTTAAGTGTTGCTAGTGAAACAATACCAACAACAATGAAAGCAAGACCAAGAAGATCACCAACTAAATATGCAAATACAGTAAACATACTTGTAAATAGTGGTGGAACAATTGTTTGATCATAACTTCCAGATGCGATTTGTTTGAGTAATTCACTTAATTGAATGACTTCGCTTCTTAAATCAATCGCTGTTCCAGATTGACTAATAAGAGGGAAATATTCACCAACGACAATTCCCGCAATAGCAGCGATAAAAACAACTACCGATAAAGCTACTGCTATGGAGTTTCTTTTCTTTAAATTCATAATTTTTCCTCACTTTTTTGTTATTTTAGCATAAATTAATCATATTTTTGCAATATATATCAAGACTTTCTACTAAATGGAGTTAAAAAAATCACTTTAACTTTATTAATAAATATAGTGTGGCAAGTTTGTGGCACATGCGCGTATATAATTAAGCAGTCATCGAGTTTTTTATGTTGGTAAAGAACTCTACGTTAAATCGGAGGTACAAGATGAAAAAAAGTACAATTAAAAATTTATCTTTAGGACTAGCATGTGCGCTTGGTCTAGGTGGATTAATTGGTATTTCTTCAATTAATAAAGAAGCTATTCAAGTTAACGCTCTTGACCCAGATCCTGACATTGGTGCCGTCGCAGATAAAGACAATATTACTGCTGGTGTAGATTCAACTGGTAATTTTAAATGGGACAAACCTAATTCCTATAATGCAACTTATAAACTTGCTACATGGAATGTTCCTGCAAATGGAAAAGTCACATTTACATATACAGTGCCAGATAAAACGACAGTGCTTTATAACTATTACATGGGTTACTTTACCACTGCGTCCAGTCCTGAAAACTCATGGTCCGTTAAAATCTATTCTGATAACCGCGAAGTTACTCCTTCAGTTTTTAAATATGAAAAGGTTACTGACTATTCTTGGGATCTCGCGGCTGAATATAAGGTAGCCGATCAACAAGCCGCTAAAGGTTATTTTGAAATCATTAATAAATCAAGTTCCGCACAAGAATTAAGCTTAAGAAACGTTTCCATTAGAGTTTGGGTTTGGTTAAACGGTGCCCAAGCTATAACTCTTGATAAAGCTGGAGGAAGTGGAGGCGATAACTACGCCTATTTAAGTCCTGGACGTACACCTACTTCTATTTCTGTACCATCAAGAACTGGTTATAAGTTTTTAGGTTATTATAACGGTAACACTCAAGTTTACACCGCTGCTGGCAAATGTACATATTCTGTAGGCCCTGATACAATTCCAACTAAATTAACCGCTAAATGGGAAGCAACTGATGTTACTGTCACATTAGATCAACAAGGTGGTAAGGGTGGTACTGCTTCGGTTAAGGCTCAAATTAATAAAGCTATGCCATCTGCAACTATGCCAACAAGAGTAGGCTATACTTTCGGTGGTTATTGGACAGGCAAAAATGGCACAGGCACAAAGTACTATAATGCTAACGGTAGTAGTGCTAAAAACTGGGATAAAACAACTGCAACAACTTTATATGCATCTTGGACCGCTAACAAATATACAGTTACTTTAAATCCTGATGGTGGTAATGGTGGAAGTACTTCAGTAGAAGCTACATATGATAGTGCA
>CACYJD010000075.1 GCA_902774655.1 uncultured Erysipelotrichaceae bacterium
AGGAATAATTTGAAGTGTTGCTTTAGGAATAAATGTAAAGATAGAACCAACAGTGAATCCACCAGTACCAAGAAGTTCTCTAAAGAACGCCATCATAACTAAGGCCATTGTGTAACCAACGCCCATGCCTAAAGCATCAATAAATGAATCAAATGGTCCGTTTTTACTTGCGTAAGCTTCGGCTCTACCTAAAACGATACAGTTAACAACGATAAGTGAAATAAATACACCTAATGTTGAATATAATTCAGGTAAGAATGCGTTTGTGAACATCTTAACGATAGTAACAAATGTCGCAATTACAACGATATAAGCAGGTGTCCTAATTTCTTCACTAATGATCTTTCTAAGTAAAGAAATGATAACGTTTGAACAAATTAGGACAATTGTGAATAAAATACCCATACCAATTGCTGCTTCAATTGTTTTAGTGGTTGCTAAAGCAGGACATGTTCCTAACACAGAAACAAATAATGGGTTTTCAATAATTAAACCTTCCATCATACTTTTGATTAATTTAGCAGCATATGTTGCACCACATTTAACATTAGGATTCTCGCCATTATTAAATGGGACAACATAATTCTCAACAACCTCAGTTGCGTATGTTTGAGTATTATTAATTAAACTAATTGATTTAGATTCATATTCACTAATGGAAGAGTTATAAACTAAACCAACTAACATTGAAATATTTCCATACATATTAGAACCGGCGGTGTAGAAAACATATCCTTGTCTTTGTTCACCTTTAAGAGCTTCATAATATGTCACAATTGGATTAGCAATTCTTTCGTCTTTAATTTCTTTAAATGTTGAATCAGCAAAAATCTCCGCTAAACCACGGTTAGTTTTATCGATTGTATTTTGCTCAATTTTTGCAGCAGTTGCGAGGTTCGCTAATGCAATTAACCCACCAGAAACCGCCCCAATTGAGGCTAAGACGATAGAAGTGACTACATATTTTTTCTTATCATTAGGCATGGTAGAAACCTCCAAATGAAATTAGTAGCCAAGTCGCTAAACCTGCAACTACGATAAGTGAACCCATGGCAACAAACTTCTTCCAAGTGTATCTTGGGTTACTCCATTCATAGTGATCTAATACAACTGCAACCATATTGGCGAGTAAGATTGAGAATCCTACGCCTTCTGGTAAAGCAGCAAAGAAACGAATGAACATTGTTAGAATACCCGCAACAATACCATAAATCCATCTCGATGGAGAATTGATTGGAGATGTTACTGGATCAGTCATCATAAATGTCGCGCCAAAGAGCAATCCGCCACTTAACATTTGATACATTGTGAAGTGGAATGGATTAACCTCGTTGTTTAATCCAAAGACACTTAATCCTGCAACAAAAGCGAGGATAAATGCTGTGCCTAAATAGCTAACGACAATTCTATAATCAATACTTCTTCTAACTAATAAATAAATTAATCCAATAAGAATAGTAATCTTATAAACTTCGCCAAGTGTTCCAGGCATTTGACCAAAGAACATTGACAATAAATCATAGCGGCCAATATCGCTTAACGCGCCACCATTAACTAAAGTTAATGGAGTAGCGCCTGTAGTAATATCTGGTCCACTAACAAGTGTAAACCACCAAGAAGGTGGTTCTACAACCTTGTATTGGTTGCCAAAACAAAGTTTTGCAAAAACCATGCCGACAGCAGCAGGGTTAAAGATATTACTACCCAAACCTCCAAATAGAAGTTTGCCAAATACAATGCCTACTAAAGCACCAATGATAACAGCATATATTGGTGCGCCGGCTGGCATAATAAGTGTAAAGATAACAGCGGTGATTGAAGCAGTTAAGAAATTATTAATACCATATTTGCCTTTATAAGAATGTTCAAACTTTTCTTTAAACGTATGCTTTTGATCATCTTTAGGCATCATGTTTCTTAAGCCAACATAAACGAATTCAGCAGCGTTCATAATTGCTAAAGAAATGACATAGAAAATTAATGTTTTGATTGGATAAATAACAAATGAAAAGATTAATGTTGGTGCTAAAGCAATCAAAACATCAACCATCATTCTAGTGACAGTTGCTTTTCTTCTAATATGTGGCGAATTTTCTTTTACTATTGTCATAATTTCGCGAATACTTTAGCCTTTCTAACATAATCTGTAACAGGAATCTTACTTGTACAAGAATATGAACATAAACCACATTCAATACATCTAAGAGGATTTAACTTTTTAATTCTTTCTTTATCAGCACATTTAACAGCGTTCATAATTTGAACAGGTTCTAAATGAACAGGACAACTCATAACACAACTACCGCATCTTACACATGGTTGCTCAGGTTCATTTACTTTATCAAAGACAATAATTGAAGTAACTGTCTTAGTAATAATACAGTCATCACTAGGAACGCTTGCGCCCATCATTGGTCCACCAAGAATAAATACTTTTTCTTTGTCTGGATTTTTATATCCACCACAAAGAGGAATTAAATCTTTAATTGGAGTACCAACTCTAACTCTAAAGTTTTTTGGATAATTAATTCCATCACCTGTGATAGTAATCATTCTTTTAATAACAGGCATGTTATATTTAATAGCTTTATAAATACCAACAATTGTGGAAACGTTGAAGTTAATGATTCCTCTATTTGAAGGTAGTTCACCAGGATTTAGTTGAATACCTGTGGCTTTTTTGATCATTTCAACTTCCCACCCTTGTGGGTAGTAATTACCAACGCAGCATAATTCAATACCACTATTTGGGTATTCTTTTAAGACTTGGGTGTAGACTGCTTTGATATCTTTATATTTAGATTTAATACATATCAAAGCTCTTTTAGCGTTGAATGCTTGCATGACATATTTAATACCATCCATAATTCGGTATGGATATTCGAGCATTAATCTATGGTCTGCTGTAATGTATGGTTCACATTCGATGCCATTAATTAAAACTGTATCGATAGGTTTATCAGTTTGAAATTTAATATATGTTGGGAATGAAGAACCACCAAGACCTACATTAGCGCAGTCTTTAATGATCTCTGTCATTTCTTCTTTAGTTAATTTAGCAATTTCTTCAGGTGTTCTTAAAATAATAGATTTGTCAAAAGTATCTTTAAAATCGTTTTCAATCTTAATAAAGTCAGTTAATTTTCCATTACGGTGATAATGTTTTTCATAACCAACAAAAGTACCTGAACATGTCGCGTGAATAGGTTGCTCAAAAAATGGACCATGTCTCATACCAATTACTTGGAATGTATCTACATGATCGCCTTCTTTAATAAAAACATCTGCTTTTGGGCAGCGAGCATTTGCAGTAGCAATATATAGATATTTTGCATTTAAGAATTTAACTGATGGGAGTGCGCCCACTAAATTCTTGGTGTCGTGTATCTTTGTTGTCTTTGCAATCATACTTATTTATTTTAGTCGTTTTAATATATATTAACAACCCTATAAAGTGGTAAGTTATTACCGATTTACCAAAATATTGAATTGAAGTGATTAAATTATACAAAAAGAAAAGGCGGTCTTTATAAAACCGCCCTAGATTTGTCAGTTTGCTTATTAATATAAGCCTTCTTTGTATTCGCCAGCTTCTACTAATGCTTTTAAGTTGGCAACAACACCAGGTTTATCTTCTTTATATGTGACACCAAACCACTTACTGGATGTTGATAAGAGTTTGAGGCTTGCTTTGCCATCTCTAACTAATTCATCCACTACTGTTGGGATAAGGTATTCGCTCTTAGGTACATTGATATTTTCTTTGAGCCAAATTGGGAATCCTTCTCTTAGTTTATCTATGATATCAACATTGAATGCAAATAAGTTCATGGAAACAGGTTGATCTTCCCCTACTTCAAAACTTGGTGAGCCATCAAGAGGTGTGCAGACAATCTTACCGTTCACTCTTTCAATTGAAGATTCTACTAATTTATCAAGATATCCGTTCTTTTCAAACGCAACGCCACGTTTAACTGCGCCATTTTCAGTCATAGTGTTGCTAACTTTAAACGCAACGTTTGCGTATTTACCAACACTACCTTTTGGTAATGATGCTAAGAATTCATATGCGACTTTATATGTATCTTTACCATAGAAGTCATCACCATTAATAATGATAAAGTCTTCATCAATAAAATCTCTTGCTGCATAAATAGCATGAGCGGTGCCCCAAGGTTTTTCTCTACCTTCTGGAACTTTGAATCCTTCTGGTAAATCATCAAGTTCTTGGAATGCATAATCAACTTTAATAATCTTTTCAACTCTCTTACCGATAGAATTCTTGAACTCTTCGTAGAAAGCTTTTTTAATAACAAATACGACACTGGTAAAACCTGCTCTTTTGGCGTCATAAACGGAATAATCAAGCAAGAAGTTGCCTGCTTCATCCATCTTTTCCATTTGTTTAAGACCGCCAAAACGGCTTCCCATACCAGCTGCTAAAATAACTAATTTCATTCGTTTGCCTCCGCTACTTATTATATAAATATATTTAAAAGAAGTATCTTAAATTTTTAATAATCGTAAAAAATCACATATATTAATAAACACTTCATTCAAAATGATATAAAATTTAAATAACCCTATAAGGAGACCTATATGGCTAAGAAGGAAAGTTGGAAATCATTTGGAAAAAATACAGGTAATGCTTTTAAAAACTTAAAAGCAATCGCTAAAACAGCAAAAGTAGCCTTTGGAGATGATGAAAATAAAGTTGATGAAAATGGTGAGAGTGAATTAAAGAAAGCTTGGAAGACAACCGGAAAAGGTTTTGGCACTGCAGGATCATCATTAGGAAAAGCTGCAAAAGATACATTTAAATCTGAACCAGAAACAACAACAGAAGTTAATGAAGAAAAAGTCGTTGATGTAGAATCAGAATCTAAATAAAGATATAGGAAGTCCACTATTTGAGACTTTTGAATAAAAAAATCTCACGCGCTGTGAGATTTTTTATTCATCAAATACCGGCCAAGAATATTGACTCATATATTCACCACGATACATTCGGATTGCATTAGGGTTGTTGTTTTTATATTCGTATGCGTCACAATCCACTTTTGATGTGTCAATTGAATAACCATTATATTTTTTAATGAAAACATCTGAGCACCCTAAACCTCGTAGCGTCTGTTGAATATCGGCAATTAAGTTTCGTAAGTATGATTTATGATCTTCGTCCCACATCACTGCATTCAATTCGTTTACATTAATTGATGAACCCTCTCTATCAACTAAATAAGCAAAGACTTCTTTAGACTTTTGATACGAAAATTTAACAGGTTCTCCATCGAAAAAGACTTCGAAGTTCCCAAAGCATTTTATTTGTATTTTCTTTTTTGGTTCTAACTCAACAGGGAAGCGAAGCGCTTCTAATTCGGCTTTAATCTTTGCGGAATTAACTGGTTTAGATAAGTAACCTGAAGCGTGGAGTTTATAAGCCTCAAAAGCATAATTATCATAAGCGGTAACAAAAATAATATTTACCAAAGGATTTAATTTCTTAAGCTCTTTAGCCAAATGTATGCCATTAATACCTGGCATTTCAATATCAAGAAACGCTATATCTATTTTCTTTTCTTTTGCTTCTTGTAATGCTTTTAGAGGATTACCAAATGTCAAAAATTCATTATCAGGTGACATGACTTTTTTGACTTCTTTTTCGAGTCTTAATAATTGAAGTTCTTCATCATCAACAAGTAAAACAATCATAGTAATCTACTTTGAAATCCTAACAACAACTTTAGTGCCTCTATTTGGTTCACTTTCAACTTTCATATCACCGTGGCACATTGTGGTAATACGATATCTAACATTATTTAAACCAATATGTTCATTACTTTCAAAATCAATAGAGTTAACATCAAAACCAACTCCATCATCAATGACTTCGATGTAATAATAGTTTCCTATTGTATAGGTTCTAATTGTAACAACGCCACCATCAATTTTCTTCAAGATGCCATGCTTAATTGAGTTTTCAACAAGTGGCTGGATTGTCAATGGAGGAACACTGAAATTAAATGCTTTTATATCGTAAATCACGTTTAAACGATCGTTAAATCTCATCTTTTCAAGAGATACATAAGTTTGAATGTGCTTAAGTTCGTCTTCAAATGGAACCAAGTGAGTTTCAGTAAGTGTCGCAAAATTCATTCTTAAATAATCAGTAAAATCATCAAGTGCTTTTTGAGCTTTATTAGGTTCAATTGGAATTAAAGTAGAAATGGAAGAAAGGGTATTATAAACGAAGTGTGGTCGAATTTGACTGACCATTATCTTCACATTGGCGTCTTTTAGGCGCTTTTCTTCTTCTCTAAGTTTGATATTCTTTTCAACATTTAAGAATAAGAATAGGATTTCAATTGCTAAAAGCAAAGTAGCATAAGCAATTGCGTAACCTTTTAATCTGTTTTGTAAAAGGATAGAAGCAAACGGCAATACACAATATAAAGAAAAGGCTATCTTTTCTCTTAAATTTAATGTTTTAACAAAGAATACGAGCACAAATACCAAAACCAACATAATAAATTGATAGCCTTGAGATAGAATCATGAATTTGGCACGCTCATAATTTCCATCAACAGGTGCAAAATACATATGAGTGAAAACATTAACAATATCTGAAATTACAAATATTGCAAAAAGCGAATAATTTATAGCATCAAGTATCTTTTTACTCTTTCCTGGTATTCTTGCGTATGTCGAGAAATATACATAGAAAAGTAACAATTCAATATTGTTCATTATGTAAAATACTGTATAAAAAGCCATTATAAAATTGTCACTTGTATAGACTGTTTTCACTAAGACAAATGTGAAATAAGTAATAAAATGAACCATAGTAAAAATGCAGAAACTCATCAGTGCAATTTCGTCTTTTCTTTTGTCTTTTTTTAGGATGATATTAACGATGTGAATTAATAGTAACAAAACGCCTACCAAACAAATCGTCGCATTAACACTTACTGGATCCATACCAAAATTATATATGAAAATTATATAATTACATTATTTGCAAATTAAACTTGCTAAAAGTTTCGATTTAATCAGTTATTTTAATTGCGCAAATGGCACAATTTTGTTTAGGATTATACGCTCCCACTAATTCATCCAACTTAAATTCAATATTACTATTAAATAGATTTTGCTGCATTTTCCATTACAAAAAGGGCAAATTGAGTTCTTGCCATCCTCATAATAATATTCAATCTTTTTTACCGCATCTTTTTTCAGCATATTTTAGAAAATTATTATTTATATCGATACCAATGGAATTTCTATTGTTTTTCATTGCAACAAAACATGTTGTACCACTGCCAACAAAGGGATCAAGCACAATGCCCTTTGGTGGACAGGTTACAACAATTGGAAACTCCACTAAATCTTCTGGGTATGGAGCATAATGCAAACTATTCTTCGCAGGTAAAACGTCCCATACGTCTGAAGGTTTATTATGTTTTGATTTAATAACCAAAAAGCCATTCTTCTCTAGTTCGTGTTTTCTATTTTCACTATTTACTTTGTTATGTCCTTTGATCAATATACGAAAGTCACTAATCGATCCTTCTTGAATCTCCTTTAAGCATATTTGTAAAGCGCCCAAGGCATTTTGTTTTTCGATTTTAGTGAGAATAGTAGAAGCATTGATAATCTTCATATAGTTAACACCAGTAACGTTAGAAGATGTTTTAACTATATTACCCTCAATTTTCGGTTTTCTCTTATTAGCGTCTAAAGCGACTAGGTTATAGTAAAAGTTGTTTGTTTTAACAAAATGGTAAAAATGCTCATACGAATTTGACAGTCTCTTTTTATATGATGTCGGGGTATATGAGGTTTTTTCCCAAATAAT
>CACYJD010000076.1 GCA_902774655.1 uncultured Erysipelotrichaceae bacterium
TTAAATGGAACTTGGCAATTAACTCATTTCAAGTTAAGACCTGAGACACCTTCTGATTATGAATATATTTCTATAGAAAATATTGTCGGAACAATAACGGGTAGTTTTATCAACTTGAATCCCTGGGCACAATATTCCGTTCCTGTTGATAGAAAAGACATGCCTATATCAAAAGTTGAGCACATTTCTTATAAGAATTGTCACTTAGAAGCAGGTATATTCTTTAATGTTTTAAAAAGCGATAAATATATTTTAGATGACTTCTCATTTTCTAATATAAAAGTCATCACTAAAGATAAAGGAACAAACTTGGATAAAGTTGTTGAGTTTTATAAATTAGATGAAGTGGACATTATTTCTAAAGAAACCGCTAAGATAAAATCAAAGAAATAGTCTTACCCATCGCCGAAAAGATTTTATTTATTTTTGAAAGGGTCGGGTTTCCGATTCCTTTTTCTATTTTGGAAATATCACCCTGATCAATATGTGATAATTTAGCTAATTCTGTTTGTGTTATATTTAACTCTTCTCTTGTTTTCGCTATCAGTATTCCTATTTGTTGGTTTATGGTGGGCTCATCTTGCCCAACCACCTCGCCTTCTTCATAAATACTCATAGCATCAAAATCCAATTCATCGTTCCAGATGATTCCAAATCCGCCTGGATCTAGATGACCACTTTCAAATAACTCTCTATTTGTTTTTAATTCTTTTAGTTGAGGGTATTTAGAAAACATTTTAGCCATATCATATCTAACTACTTTTCCATCTTGGAACGTTACCTCTAAAGCAACGCCTTCTAAAAATTTTATTTTTTTTAGCGTATATAGTCATATTATTTCAAACCCTCCAACTTTATATATTCTCCAGTGTTCCACATCTTTAAGATATAATATGGGATATATACCATAATTTCAATATCATTTTTGTTAAATGATTTCTCGGTTATTTGTTTATGCTAAACTAATAAGGTATGAAAAATAAAATAGACTACGCTGAAAAGCTTCCTACTATTAGGATCATCAATATTGAAGCTGGTGAAATCTATCACCACATTTTGTCACAAGAAGATTTAGTGATTGAAAACAAGAACGATGTATTTGATTCTCACTTCTCTGATTTAATGCCCGCGAATCTTGATTTGCTTTATTTAAATGAGAACGATAAATTATCATTTAAACAATTAGGGAAAGAATTTTATTCTTTCGATTTAATTAACGTCTCTTTTTCTTATCCTTTAAGAATGAATGATAAAAAAGAAAGAGTGTTCAAACAGAAAGATACTACTGAGACCGTTGATACTAAAACTATGAGAGAAACATTATATCTTCGTGGCTTTGTATTAAACGGTAAGAAATATGTTCGTTATAAAAGATCTTCCGGTTCTGCAAAAGCAGGAAGATGTCTATTTATTAAAGAAAACCTTTATTCCTTTATGAATAAATGGTCGATGACCGATTTAGATGAATCAAAGGATTTGTGTTTAAAGAGTTTAACCGCCTATGAAGCTTATCGCGCTTTATCATTGAGCAGTTTGATTGCAACATTCAAACTCAATCCTTATAACATTCTTTTTGTGAAAGACTATAAAGTCGTTCTTCATGATGAAGAAGTTATTAGAGTGTCACACGATAAAAACAAAGGTTTAGTAGCCCAAAAAGATAAATGTGATATCACAAACAATATCTTCGATGGTGAAGGCTTATTAGACTATAGTATTTTCAGAGAAAATAATTATGAGCACAAAGGCATGCTTCTATTAAGAAATAGATTCTTTAAGTGTTGTGCATTTAACACTAATCTTCAAGAATGGTTTAAAGAAAATAATATTACATCAGTCGATCAACTTAATGGCGTGACCTTTGCTAAAGATATTAAAGATATCGTATTAGTAGCGAATGAATCATGTCTTAAATATCTCAAGATGTGTGAAGGTGAATTTAATAGACAAAACATTTTGAGATGGTGTGACGCTATTAGTGATGAAAATAGTGAATCTTTATTCGGCGTTGTAAAGACCGATAAGAGAACGAGATTCTTCGATGGTGATATGGTGGAAACAACCTATCAACTATTAAATACATTACAGATGAAAGAAAAGGATATTAAGCCATTAATCCGTCCTTATTTTGAATATATCCAAAAGATTAGAGACATCAAAAACCAACCACAATTTTTAAGGTTTTATTTAGAAGGTGAAGTTGGTAATGAAGACTCCGAAAACACCGATGATAGTGAAGGCGATATGACAGAAAAATTATTAGAATATTCAAGCTATTCTTTTAAGAATAAAGTCTGCCTTGATTTGATGAAAATCGATAAAGATATTATTTATACTTCTCTATTTAAATATCATGTCTTCCAATCCTTAATAGCGAGTTTTTTATTAAAGATTTATAATGGTCGAACTTTAGTGGATGGTACCTACGCTACCATCTTTGGTAATCCATACGAATTCTTAAATTACATTATCTTAAAAGATAATAAACCAGTATTTAACGAAGATAATCAAACTTCTTTATTAGGAAAAGGAGAGATTTATTCTCCGTTCTTTGGTGATGGTGTAAGAATTGTCGGATCACGCGCTCCTCATACGACCATGGGTAACATTTTAGTAGTGGAAAATAAGATTCTTGCTCCTGTGAGAAAATGGTTTAATCTCAATCCAAATATTGTTGTTGTCGATGCGATTAATAACAATATTCAACACCGCTTAAGTGGATGTGATTATGACTCTGACACCATCTTACTAACTAACAATCCAGAAATCGGACAATGTGCGGAAAGAAATTATGATAAATTCCTCGTTCCATATGCGGATTATTCCTCTACTAATAAAGAGATGAAACATATCGTCGATGACAAAAAAGAAAATCGCTTAAGAAATTTGGCGAATATCGATACAACTATCGCTACCAACAATGTTGGTAAAATTGTTAATTTATCACAATTATTAAATAGTCATCTTTGGAATAAATATAACAAGAGCAAACGATATGACTTCAGCGAATTATATGAAAAGATCGCTATCTTATCAGTTCTTTCTGGTGCGGAAATCGATAGTTCTAAACGTACTTTCCCGTTTGATACTACAACCGAATATAAACGTATTGTGAGATACGCTAAAAAAGAAAATTTATATAATGATAAACCGATGTTCTTCGCTAATATTTCCAATAGTCGTGGTCGTAAATTAAAAATCGGTGAAATTAAGAAATTATTAGACGATAATCATAAATTTAAAACGACAATGGATTATCTTTGGAGTGTCACTTCATCAATGAAGATTATGGGTGAAGTGGAAAGAATGGAAACGATTAAATTATCATCCTTAATTTGTCGTGACTTTAAAACCGCTGGTATTTCCAAGACTGTCTACGACCAAATTGATGGGGCGATCGCCTCACTAAAGGAAACAAGAGACATTATTAAACAAAATAATATTGCGAGAAAAAATAACGATAATTATGATCTAGCGATTCTTGATTTTAGAAAAGATATTGATGAGTGTTATCAAAATATTAAGACCGCAATTAATAAGGTGGATAAGGTCAAATTATTAGTGAAGAAATTACAAGAAGAAAAGAATCCTAATTCATTACTTTATATTCTTCTTTATATCATCTCCATCCATAGTGGTTCCGATATTGATTATTCCCTTAGAGATCTATTTGGAGAGGGCTTAGAACCGATACCAACTTTAAAGAAAGTCGGATATGGTGAACAGTTCGAATACACTCTATTTGAAAGTCATCACTATAAATTAGATGCCGCGGAAAACCTCATAAACTTAATTTTTCAAAAATAGTTAAAAACTGACGAAAAGAGTGTCTTTTGATTTTACGTAGTAAAATATAACTAAGAAGTACTATAGGTAATTCCACAACTAGTATTATTTATATAAATACCTAGCGACCCCAAAAGGTTGCTTTTTTAAACATTTCGATTACAAAAATTGTGTGTGTCCCGTTTTTGGAACACGATAAGTTTTATAGTATACTTGTCTTTTTTCCCCACTCACAATTTTACACATTAACATCCAGACATTTTATTTATAGGAGGTACGTAATGGATATTTTAAAAAACCTTAAAGAAGATGAAGTTGAAGTTATCGAAGATGATGAAGATTTCGATGACTTCGAAATTGACTTTGATTCCATCAGATTCAGAGACCCAAGAGACAACGAACCAGTTGTTAAAATCGATAGTAATGCCCCTTCTTATTTGTTTGTTGAACAACAAAAATTAGAAGAAGGCGAAATCCCCTTAGGCAAAGTCGTTGGCCACGAAAAACAAAAGAAAGAAATTCTCGCGGTCATCGATTG
>CACYJD010000077.1 GCA_902774655.1 uncultured Erysipelotrichaceae bacterium
TTTATCTTTTGACATCAATACCCATGCTGCAGATCCACCACCAACTAAAAGATATCCAGCAAAACTTATAACTTCAAACAAATAATTATCTACGCTTCCGAAAACGGCTAACTTATCAAGTAAATTTCCAGCATTAATGCCACTAATAAACGAAAAATTTAGAAAACCAAATTGTAATACATTTTCGTTCATAAACATTCTTATAACACAAGCTGGGGCATAATAGACTAACAATAAGAATAGTTGTCCGAGAACAATACAAACAATTGATTCCCAGACATTACTATTGTAGTTAACCATTAAAGCAGAAATAAAATATGTTGCGCTAACAGAAACTATTAGGCACAAATAACCGTACGCGAGATAGATAAAATTGAAATCCATTTTATAAACAATTTCGCCATATACTTCGTAAGAATCTGGAGTTAAAAAATACTTAACAGTAAATGTACTTATTTGAAGTATATATAAAATAGAAACACCAATAAGCAAAAATACTAATCCAGCAATTAATGTTTGTTGTTTGAAGCGTCTCGGACCAAATGGCAATTGCCTATAAAAGTCAGCGCGAATTAATCCAAATTTATATTGCATAACAAATAAAGGAAAAACTGCACCAATTGCAATGCCTAACCCAATATATAAACTCATTGGGGAGACAGGTTGCGCATAACTAACATATAAATCTGCGGAAACAATAGTGATGAAACTTGAGAAGAAAAATGCGCCAAGCACAATGGTAAATGGAACGATAACACGTTTTAATTCCCACCAAATATATTTCTTATTCATAGTTATTTAACCCCCTTTCTAGCGGCTAATAACAGTAATTTAACAGCCTCCAAGTGATTTAATGTCTTTTTCATAAGTATCGTTTTCTTTAACAACAACATTGATAATTGAACCAATTTTCTTAAAAGAGACGACTTCTGTAGGGATTTTTCCAAAATCTTCTTCTGTTACTTCGTTCTTAAAGTAAAGTTGAAGCTTAACCATATTTTGTGCAAGGTCTTCGTTTTCTTTTTCATTAGCAAGCTTACCTTTATAAAGAATAATAAAGCGATCAGCCAATCTTTCTAATGAAGAAATATTATGTGAGGAAATAATGATTGATGTACCACTAGATGCTTTTTCAATAATTTCTTCTTTAATCGAATCTAGAACAAGTGGATCGAGTCCGTCAAACGCCTCATCCATTAATAAATAATCAACTTTTGTTGCTAATGATAAAGCAATAAATGTTTGCCTTTTCATACCTTTTGAAAAGGTTTGAAGTCTATTTTTAATAGGTAAATTAAATTTACTCAAAATACTTATATATTTATCGTGATCAACATCATAAAAAACGTTATAAGTCTTATAAAGCGATTCAGGTGTATCGCCTGCACTAAAGAATGGTTCATCTGCCAAGAAAAAGAGTTTAGACTTTGCTTCTTTTGAATCATTATTAAAACCATCTATTGTGATGGTGCCTTTATCTTGTTCGTATACGTTACTAATCAATCTGAATAATGTAGATTTACCAGCACCGTTTTCGCCAACTAGCCCAGAAATGCCACTTCCAATTGTTAATGTAAGATTGTCGGCGGCAACTTTAGGACCAAAGGTCTTTGTTAGCTCCTTAATTTCTATCATATTATTTGGATTCCTCCTTATTTAAATAATTAATAATTTCTTCCTTGGAAAAACCTTCATTTAAAATAGCTTCTAATTTGCTCTTTAGCAGCGAATTTCTATCAAGAAGTCCACTCTTTGAGACAAAATAACCTTTTTTAGGAATGGAGACGACAAGTCCTTGATCCACTAATAATTGATAACTCTTTTGAACTGTATTTGGATTTACTTTTTCAGAAAGAGCCACATCTCTAACAGATGGTAAAGGATCATTACTTTTATAGACTCCTAATTCGATAAGTCTTTTAAAGTAATCCGCTATTTGATTGAAAATAGGTTTTGAAGAGTCAAATTCCATACTAGTATTATACGACTTTGTATTATCTGTATCAACTGTATTAACTGTATTATTAATTTGTTTTTAATAATAAAAAAATACACTCAAAGAGTGTAACTTTTTACTGGTGGAAGCAGAGGGAATCGAACCCTCATGATATCACTACCAATAGATTTTGAGTCTATCGCGTCTGCCAGTTCCGCCATGCTTCCGAATAGCGAAATTTATTATAACAAATAAAGTAAGGATAACTAAACAAAAATATCTATTTATATAAAATCAGTATCAAAAAAGCATCGGAAGTGACCTCTTTGAGATTTTTCGATGCTCTAATTAATTTACTTTTCTTCGTTTTCAGTTGGCTCTTTTTCTTTTTCTTTGGTGGCTTGTTCTGCTTCTAACTTTCTTTGCTCTTCTTCTCTTAAAATGCTTTCAATAAATCCAGGGATAGGTTTGAACCAATGGTAAATACCTTCAAACGCATAGATTATAGTTATATACAAAAAGAAGCCAAATAAGCCGAACTTATGATAAACAGGATTAACGGTTAAATCAGCGACTGATAGAGCAACAATATCAAAAGTGATTAGTGCAATACCTAAAGGCAATGTGAGAACTTTATCAATGACTGAAGCGCGTAATTGTCTTTTCTTACTTGCGATTATCCAGATAAAGTCCACTATCATCCATGTTCCACCAGCGAGAGTAACATAATGATAGATATGCATGAAAGTCTCGCTTTTTGCTATTACTCCAGTAACTATTAAGATTGCTAACACTAAAAAGATGGCACTAAATAAAATAAGCTCACCACTATAAATTAATTTTGATTTTTTAACTATATCCATATTTTTCATACGATAAGTCTACCCAAATAGTGCCATATTTTCAATTAATTAACACATAGTTAATAAATTAAGATTATGGTAAAATAACATCAATCATTTGATTGGGAGTTAAATATGAAATTAAAAATCACTTACCTTGTTAATGGTAAAAAGTTTGTTAATGAAAGTGATCATTTAAAGATCAATGAAACTTTTATCAATGGAAGATACACCGTTAAACTTTTACCTGCCACTGAAATTACTATTAAAAAAGTCATGTTAGAACTAGATGACGAAAGACATCCTGGAGAACTATTCATGTCTAATGGCTTCCAGTCCTGGACTGAAACCAAAGAACTTGGAAAAAAAGATAAAATTCACTATATGCCAAGAACCGCTCAAACTGAGCTTATCTTTAGACTAACAAAATATGGTGATTACGAATTTGTTCATTATAGAAAACAATATTCACACACATACACATATTTAAGAAAAGGCGGAGAATATAGATTCTACGGTTCAGTTGATGAAATGTCTGGTTACACAATTTTCTTCCTACAAAATAATCATTTATGGGCCACAAAAGACGATAAGAACCACGTTATTTCAGAAGAGATGACTTTATTTGATTTAGTTATTGCTCAAGGTTCTGAAAGCGAAGTATTTGATGCCTATGCTGCTGCATTTGGTAAAGAACTACCAATCGAAAAACGTAAATACAAAGGTTATACATCTTGGTATAGACATTACGAACATATCAGTGAAGAGAAATTACTTAGAGATCTTAAATCAATTGAAGCTAAACACTTACCATTTGAATTCTTCCAAATTGACGATGGATATCAAACTAAAATAGGTGACTGGTTATCATTTAAACCAAAAGAATTTCCAAACGGTTTAGATAATATTGTTAAAGAAGCCAAAAAGGGTGGATTAAAACCTGGTATTTGGTTAGCACCTTTCTGCGCTAGTAAGCATTCTAAAGTTTGGGAAAAACATCCTGATTGGTTCTTACGTGATCATTATGGATTACCTATTTATCAAGGATTTAACTGGGATGGCGCTTACGCTTTAGATTTCGATAATCCTGAAGTTAAAAAATATTTACACAAAGTGTTCCAAACCTTAATTGAAGCTGGTTTTGAATTATTCAAACTCGACTTCCTATATGCCGCTGCTTTAGCAATCAAACCAAATGAAACCAGAGCAGGTAGAATGAAAAGAGTTATGGATTGGATTAGAGAAGAACTCAAAGGTAAATACATTATTGGATGTGGTGTCCCATTATGGCCAGCATTCTATAACGTTGACTTCTGTAGAATTGGACCAGATATCTCATTAATCTGGGATGATAAATGGTTTATGAGAAACGCTCATAGAGAAAGAATCTCTACAAAAGTCACCATCGAAAATACCTATTTCCGTAGACAACTTGATGGTAGATTCTTCCTTAATGATCCAGATGTTATTTTAAGAAAAGGAACCGATATGACTCAATCTCAAAAAGACTTAGTCTTACTTAGAGCAAAAGAATACGGTTCACTATATTTCACAAGTGATGATGTCTCATTATATACAAGTGATGACATCAAAACTTGGAAAAACTTATAATCAGATTTCAATCAAAAAATCAGCGGTTCTCCGCTGATTTTTAATTTTTGCTCTTATTTAATGGTGGCAAATCTCGACACTTAATTGGAAGATCAAACACCTGAACTTTAGAGTATTTAGAGGTGATTTCTTTATATTTCTCTTTGGTATTTTTCTTCTTTAGATTCTTATAACCATTCTGAATTAATTCCTCAAAGAGATATTTAATATATTCCTTTGTGCCTTCATTCATAAAATAATGATCACATTTGTCTAAGAAATAATCGTACGCCACTTTGGGTGAGAAGTTTTTAGGATCATATGTCTTTGAAGCACTTAACACATCACAAACGTATTCAGTCGCGTATACCCAAGGCATATTTAAAGCAATAATATGCCCACCTAGGAAATCTGTCCAATATTCCCAGTGATGTTTGTTTCTTCTAACATGATGCATTGCAATTTTACTTGCGTACTCGTTATCCATTCTTTCTGCAAATACCGGAGAATATGTGCCTTGGAAATATTTCACTGATGTCCAAAACTCCGTTGGACCATATTTACTTAAGTCGTGTCTTAAACAATGCCAAAAAATACCAAAATGAGACCCGTTTCGAATAACTTGGTGTCTATGTTTGGTAATTAAGACAAAAAAAATGTTTAAAGGCTTTAATAAATATCACTCCTAACAATGGTGCGACGATTGGGACTTGAACCCAAATGTCAATGACATAGGTTTCTGAGGCCTACGCGTCTACCAGTTCCGCCACCGTCGCAACTATTATATATAATAAACTTATTTTTCGTAAAAACTTAATATTTGTGAATAAATGTTATCATCAATCTCACTACAATCATCGTAATAGAAGACTTTATCGTAAGGTACATGACCAGCAACAGTTATACCTAATTGTGCAATAAGTTCATCCTGAGCTTTTTGACTTTTTCTACTTACGTAAGGAGCGTGACCCTTATTCTCAACCATAAGTACATCTAAGTTTTTATATTTGTTAGCTAATTTCTCAAATTTGTATCCAGCATATTTAGGCTTAATAACATTATCGTGGCTACCTTGAATATAAAAAATACGCGAGTTCCTATTCTTTTTTACCCCTTTTTCAATGGAATAGAATGCAACTTTTCCGAACCTCAGGAAGTTCCTCAAATATACCATCCAGAGAAAGGAATAAGTGAATCTACTAGAGCCAACAAAAGTTGAAGGTTCATTGTTAAAACCACTGGCAATAAAAACGTGGTTGAGTTCAACATCTCTATCACAAAGAATAGATCCAGCAGCATATCCTCCCCAGGAGTGACCAAATATATCAATTTTGTAGTTAGCTAAATCTTCTCTATTTTTAATGTAACAATATAAACTTTTTAAATCTAACACACCTTGGCATAAACCAATCATATTTTTACCTTCGGATGTACAACACGCATATTGATCATAGCCAATAACCAAATAACCTCTGCTAGCAAAATATTGGATTGTCGGCATCAAATAAGCATGTCCACCACCAAGGCCATGTTGAATAATTAAAATCGATTTATAAGGCTTATTGTATTCCTTTTTTCTATAAATAAACCCATATAAAGTCGCTCCTTTTGAGTTTTTAAACGAAATTTTTTCTCTTTCCAAATCAGGATAGGTATATGAATAAATAACATGTAAATTGCCATCACCCCTATGATAAAAATGTGTCTTATAAGCGATGTGTGTAGAAGCAGCGCAAAATACAATATATAAAAGTAATAAACCTAATCCGATGTATAGAAAAATCATTATTTAAGATATTCCTTTTTAATCTTTTCTAGTGTTGGATCATCTGCTTTAGAGAATGTGAGATTGTCTAACTCATCTTTATCACTCCAAGCCATTGCAATATGTTCAGTTAAAGTTGGAGTGCCACTAATAAGTGTGCATCTATAAGTGTCTATATGTAGAACTTGTGTAGGATACTCATCAACAATTGAAGTAATTAACTCGTGAACTTCCACTTCAATCTTTAGTTCTTCTCTAAGTTCTCTAGCTAATGCTTGTTCTGGAGTTTCACCTGGTTCGATTTTGCCTCCAGGGAACTCAAATTTAAATTTAGTTTCGCCTTTATTGCCTCTTTGAGCAGCGAAAACCTTATTATCTTTAATTATTGCACCTGCAACTACGTATACTTGTCTTTTTTCCATATGTATCACCTAAGCACTACGATTATAGCAAGTTTTTACTTGAAATGTATTTCAAAAGTAACTAATATAATATGCACTGGGCCTGTAGCTCACCTGGGAGAGCGCCTCCATGGCATGGAGGAGGTAGCCGGTTCGATCCCGGTCAGGTCCACCATTTAAATAGTTACTGACATGAATGTGTCAGTTTTTTATTTAAATAAACGCTATATACACTTTTAATAAAATCAATTTAGTAATTTTTATATAAGTACTTATAATATAGGTGTGAAAATTTTAAAAAATTTTATCTTGCCTATTACATTAATGATATCCCTTGCTGGATGTGGTCCTGCCATTTCTCCTGGAGGAGATATTGTTTTCGTTGATGATTTTGAAAATGAAAGACCAAAATCTAGCGTTTTAAGTGAAGACTATAATAAAAGCCCTACTTTAATAGAAGAATATACTGGTGATGCTTATGACGAGTTACTTGCGTTAGTGACTTCAGACAGCAACATTAAATTCTATGAAAGTGTTGATTCTTTCTTCTATAAAATCTCTGAAAAGGACTACACTGGAGGTTCTGAAGAGAACTCAACTTCAGTATTTAAGAATGGAAAATATAAATTCTTCACTGATGGTCAATACCACTACGAAGAAATAACCACATCTACAAACTACACAATTATCCAAGATAAAAGTCTTGAAGAAGAAATGACCTATAATCAAGGGTCATATTCATATTCAAAAGAAGGTTTTAATAGAAACGATCGATATAGCATTGAGGCAATCACAGATGCTGAACAATATACATTAAATTCTAAATTAGATGTTGTTAATTCAAATCTTGTAACAAGTGATGCTCCAAAAAGCGATTCAGATGTTTATAAAGCAGGCATTATACGCGACAACCTGTACTTAATTTCGCAATATAAGAATGAAATTGCGTATGATTCTATTAAGCAAATCTACATAAAAAATGCATCCCAATTAAAGCAAGTTTATAGAGAAGAACGTAACGGGCAATTACTTATGATTGAGGAAGTTTATCTATCCAATATTTCCGTATCAGATGAGGAAGCGGGAGAATATATAATCTCTAAATCTGTAATGAATCATAAATATCCTGTCTACACTACTGAGCTAACAAACTTTGGAAACGCTGATATTTTTATGAAAGTATTTCCTACAAAGTTTGTTTCGAAGATTAGTTTATCGATGTTCTATTTCGATGGTTCAATAAATATATACTTTGACGTAATTCCTCATGAAAGAACTAGCAACGTTTACGAAACATATTTGATTAACTCTTATGGCCCTATCTTACTAGAGGGTTCCGCAAGACTACAATATGTTGTTATCACTCCTAAAGATGACGGTACTAGAGAGATTCAAATCAAAGAAATCGACACGGTTGTGGACTTTTCTAGATTAGATGATTTAGTTGCTATTTCTTCTACTCAATACTATCTTGAAATGGGCGTATTTATAATCAAATTCGTCGTTGAATTTGACGGTACCGAACCAATAATCTACGTATCATCAGTTACTCAAGTAAATACCAAATGATGAATAAACCAACTATTAAAGCTATATTTGTCGATATAGATTGGACTTTATATGATCACAAGCACCACTGCTTTGATTTCAAATCCATAAAAGCTCTAAAGAAAGCACAGGAAAATGGAGTTCTTGTTATTCTTTCAACTGCCCGAATTATACATACTTGCAATGAATTAGGTATTTTTAAAGAAATGACCCCTGATGGTGGCATTTATAGTAACGGCATCGTTTTGCTATACAAGAACGAGCCAATATATGCCCACACAATTAGTAAAGAAAACTGCTTATTAGTGCAAGATGCTATTCTTAAATACAACTTAAATGCTGAATTCTGCGGGCCAGATGAAAAGTTCTTAATCGGTGAAAATTTAAAGGATGTCTTAATCCAATTTGAATACTTTAAAGAAGAAATGCCAATCATCAAAAAATACACTAATGAAACTATTACTTCAATTGAACTATTTGGCACTAAAGAATTCGATGAAGCATTAAAGAAAGATTTGCCAAAAGATTTCCATATTTTTAGATTTACTGATCACGCATGCGACATCAACAATGTTGAAGCTTTAAAAGGTGATGGAGTGAAACGCATGCTTGAATATCTAAAAATATCACCCGATGAAGCAATGGCAATTGGTGATGATGATGTCGATATATCAATGTTTGATAGTGTCAAATATAGCGTTGCAATGGGCAATGCTCCAGATCGTATTAAAAAGCACGCAAAATACGTAACTTATAAAATCCACCATCACGGTATTAAACACGCCTTAAAACACTTCAAAATTATCTAATTAAGGCTATATAGTCCATTATTTGAGAAAAACGAGGGTTACAACGAACCCTCGATTTTGTTTATTGGCGCTGCTAATGGGAATTGAACTCATAACCTACAGCTTAGGAGGCTGTCGCTCTATCCAATTGAGCTATAGCAGCAAGTGTTATAATTCTATATCTATTTATAAGATAAAGTAAATAAAAGAGCGAGCCTAAGATAAAGTAAATAAAAGAGCGAGCCATTGTGAGATGAGACCCAAATGTTAGACCAACTAACAGGAGGGTCTTTTCTTATATGAGGTATACAAAAGAATTCAAATTGGAATGTATTAGAAAGCATAAATCTGGTGAACAGATTGATGATCCTAGCGGATGTAAACATTCAACTTTTCATGATATGGTTGTTCGCTGGGCTAGAATCTATGATTCATTGGGAGAAGTTGGCTTAGAACATAAGAAGCCTAAACGAAGCTGGAAAGATAAAATGGATATGATTCAAAGAATAATAGATGGCGAATCTATTCAAGGGGTAGCATTATCTAATGGCATCCAATGTACTCTTCTTTCTAAATGGTACAAAATTTATCAAGAATCTGGCATAGATGGTTTAAAATTAGTTAGACGAGGGAGGCCTCCCAAAATGAAGAAGAAACCTAAATCATCTAATGAATCAAAAACTAAAGAAGAGTTAGAAAAAGAACTTGAATATCTTCGTGTGGAGAATGAATACCTAAAAAAACTAAATGCCTTAGTTCAAAAAAGGAAGGACCGACAACCGAAGAAAAAGTAAGGGTTATCGTTGAATTAAGGCAATTTTATAAACTTAACGTCCTTCTTAAGGTTTCAGGAGTTAAAAAGGCAACATTCTTCTACACGATTAACAAGGTTAATAAAGATGATAAAAACGAAGAAATATTTAGCCAAATAGAAGAAATATATCATCAAAATAAAGGAAGATATGGATATAGAAGAATACTCCTTGAACTAAATAATCGAGGATATAAAGTTAATCATAAAAAGATTAAAAGAATAATGAGATTACTCGATATACATGGCATCACACCTAGAGGAAAATATAACTCGTATAAAGGTGATCAAAATGGAACTTGTAAGAATCTTCTTCTTAATAAAGTTATTGATGAAGAAAAACATAAAACATCATATAAACGTAATTTCTTAACAACTGCTTGCAATCAAAAATGGACAACTGATGTTTCTGAATTTCATATTGCAGCGGGTAAATTATATTTGTCTCCAATTCTGGATATGCATAATCGTGAAATTGTAGCGTTTAACATTTCTAGAAGTCCTAACTTTTATCAAACGATAGATATGTTAAGAAAAGCTTTTGATAAATATAAACATTTAGAAGGATTAATCTTCCATAGTGATCAAGGCTGGCAATATCAAATGAAGATTTATCATCAAGAGTTGAAAAAACGTGGTATTAAACAATCCATGTCTAGGAAAGGAAATTGTTTAGATAATTCACCTATGGAGAACTTCTTTGGAGTTATGAAAAACGAAATGTTTTATGGACATGAATATGAATTTAAATCGTTAGAGGAACTAGAAAAAGCAATGATTAAATACATTGAATATTACAACAATGAAAGAATAATGGAGAAAACAAAAGGACTGTCTCCATTAACTTATAGACAACAGTCCTTTGTTCAACTAGGATATTAGAAGCAAGTCTAACTTTTGGGTCTCACTTCATTGTGGACTCGCTCTATTATCTGAAGTTTACTTAACTAGAAGTTTCTTAATCTCTTCTGGTTCGACATGTTGGTATGTCGCAGTGTCTACATAAGGTAGGTTGGTATGTCGCAGTGTCTACATAAGGTAGAACTTTTTCAAGTTGTTCAGTACTTTCGATGGTCCACACATTTACAAAGTGTCGCCTGCTATACCTAACAACTTTCTTTTCCCTAAATAAAACTTGTTCGATATCAATTGAATTGAATAAGAACTTAAGTGGATATGTCCAGAAATGAGATTCAGCAACTAAGAATGAAGTTACAAAACCAAGATGTCTTACTCTTACTAAAGCGCGAGGATCAAAAGAGATAAGCATTACTTTTTCTTTTTCAGTTAATAATCCAACTGATTTTTTAAATGCAGCGCATAACTCTTTATAGTTTTTTCTAAAGACCTTAAGCTCAATAACCATTGGAACTTGGTTGTGATTTAATTCAACAACCTCTTCAAATGTTGGCACTACACCACCATCGAAAAGACGATAGTTTTGTCTAATCTCATCAGCGGTTAAGTCTTCAATAATGCCTTCTTTTCCGGTTGTACGCTTTAAGTCTTCATCATGGCAAACGATTAACTTGCCATCTTTTGTGATATGAATGTCATATTCAAAAGCAACGTTATGATCAATAGCGTTTTGGAATGCTTTTAAACCATTTTCGGTGAACTCTTTGTTGTGAAGTCCGCGGTGAGCAATTCCATTTAAAAATCTAGGATCTATTTTAGAAATAAATCTCTTTTTAGTCATAGATTAATCGTCACTTCCTAAAGCTTCTAAACCTTTAGCGTTAGTACCTGTATCTTGTGCTCTTGGAGCTTTAACAAAGAAGAAGACAACGCCAGCGCAAGCCATTAAGATTGCACTATAGATTGGCATTGCTTGCCAGCTTGTAAATCTAAAGATAAATCCAATTGCGATAGGTGTAACAGATTGAGCCATCATACTTGCAGCGTAATATAATGCTGTAAATTTACCAAGTTTATCACCAGTACAATAGTCTGTAACAAGTGGGAATGAGCAAATATGAATTAAGCTTGAGCCTAAACCAATCATTGGTAAAAGAATAAAGAAGATCCAAGGTAATGATGCTGAGAAATAATCAGCGGCTGTAGGAGCGTCTGGCAATTTAACTTGTGGTACAAGTGAATAACCGACATAGCAAAGTGTAACAACACAAATACCGATAAATATTGTCCATTTACGACCAATCTTATCTGCTAACTTACCAGCAATTAAGAAGCCTGCAACTGAAGCAGCACCACTAATTACTGTCATAACAGCACCGCCGGCAGATGAAGTATTAAGCCAGAACATAACGTAGTTGGTTTGGAATGTTTCAACTGCGTTTAATGACATAAACCAGAAGACTTCAGCAATAAGAATTAAAGCTAAATTTCTGAAGTTTGTCTTGGAAAGCTTTGCGTTTGTAGTAACTTGTTCTGCTGATTCACCATAAGCTTCGGCTTCTTTAAGTTCTGCATCTAACTTAGCGTGTAATTCGTTTTCTTTAACTTTTCTTAATAATAGGAATAAAGAAAGAAGTAAAACGATTGAACCAACAATAAATGGGATTTCGAGCATCCATAAGGATTTAGCTGATCCATCAATATAACTTGTTGTTGCAATTACAATCGCAAAAACGCTACCAATAGCACCACCAACATAGCCAACGATATTAATAATACCATTTGCTCTACTACGTAATGGTTTTGGTGTTAAGTCAGGCATTAAAGCAACAGCAGGTGAACGATATGTCATCATAGCAACAATGATAACAACCATTGTGGCAATGATACCAACGATAGCACCAACTATGCTTGTTGCAGAATCAGACATACCCATATTGAAGAAGAATGGGATGAATGGTAAAGCGATCGCGGTAATAATTGATCCAACAATAATATAAGGCATACGTTTACCGAGTTTTGTATGTGTTTTATCGGATAAATTACCAAAAATAGGCATAATGAATAAAGCAGCAATGTTATCCAAAGCCATAATAATACCTACTTTCCATTGAACAGATAAGTAGTTATCATTGCCTAATCCACCATAAACAAGAATGTTTTTCATGTTTAAAATGGCATCTTTAGCTTCTAAAGTGCCAGCAGCGACTGCTTGGTCCATTGCATCTCTAGCAGCAGCAACTGCTTCTGGGAAATCGTGTTTCACAAATAAAAAGCTCAACATTGGTGAACAATATGAGTTATATAATTGCCAAACTAAGAGGATTCCAAAAAATGCTAACCCAATCCAAATTGTTCTTTTAACATCCAATTTAAATTTCTTTGGTTGGGAAGCAACTGTTGAAGTATTTTCCATAGAAATAAAATTCTCCTTTAGAATAATTATCTTTATTTTGAGTTCGTTATTCTACTACTTTTTAAAATATTATATAATTTAAACCGTTATGAGAGATTACTTTGAAAAAGATGCAAACAAATTGATAGAAAAGAAATTATTTCTTTTAGATATGGACGGAACCATTTATAACGATGAGACTATCTTTGATGGAACACTAGATTTCCTTGATTACGTCAAATCTATTGG
>CACYJD010000078.1 GCA_902774655.1 uncultured Erysipelotrichaceae bacterium
CAATAAAAATTTAGTTTTAAACCATGATGCTGCTGAATACTTATATATTGCCTTAGTGGGCGATTCAGGCCGTTTCCTATATGATTCTTGCACTGTTCATACATTTGTCGTGGCTCAAGAACTCATCAAAAGGGGTCTAGTTTTAAGTGACATTTACCATAATATGTATAGCCAAAGTTTAGATAGTCTCAAAGTTACTCAATACGTCATGAACAACTATCAAATTACCGAAAAAGGTGTAGCGTATTACATATTTGATGATGCAGCGCTTAAACGTTTTGGTCTACGTCCAGAACAAGGTAAAGAAAATATCAATATCTTTGATCACTCAATATCTTTGATCACTTTGATAATGTTAAGATTTGGCTTTCTGTCAGTGAAGTCAAAGAAAAGAATGAATGGAAAGTTTCTATTAGAAGTAGCAAATACGATATTGATGGAATTGCTATGAAATATCATGGCGGGGGCCACGCTCAAGCCAGTGGAGCAAAATTAAAATCATTAAAACAGCTCCCTACTCTTATTAAAGATTTAGAAGATTTAATCAAATAAAACATAGGTTCTCAACTCTTTAGGACAAATGTCTCAAATAGGTACGACAAGTATCTATTTTTTATAAAGTAAACACATAAATGTGTTAGAATATTAACATGATGTTTGTCCCGCTACATGCATATTCTGGTTATTCCTTCCTTTCAAGCGCTTTAAGAATGGATGAATATCTTTCATCATGCAAAAAATTCGGATATACACATGTTGCTATTTCTGACATATCAACATTACAAGGCGCACCAGAATTTTTTGATAAAGCCAAAGAGCAAGGATTAACTCCAATTATTGGTGAAGAATTAGAAATAGATGGCATCAAGTTTTGTTTTTATGTCTATAACGAACTTGGTTATGAATCGTTACTAAATCTCCACTACAACGATCAATTAAAAACTAATAAATTAGATAGATTATTTAAGAACACTAATGGTCTAAATGTTGTTTTAGATATCTCTCAAGAAGTCATTCAAAAGGCATTTGAGGAAAAAGGTTCCAAAGAATTTGCTAAATATTTAGAAGATATCACTCACAACATCAATAACTTTTACATTGGTATTAATGATTATGGAGAAAACCGCACATATATCGAAAGATTTAGAGGTTTCATTAAAGATTATCCTTATACTTGTATTGCTTTCCCCTTAATTAAATATATTAAAAAAGAAGATGCTCTTATATTAGAAATGCTTAAGCATATCCAAGAAAACTCTAAAATGGATATCAAAGAATTAAGTGGAAATTACTTCTTACTTAATCAAAAGCAAATCGAACACCTATATTTAGATGAAGAAATTTCTAGTTTAAATAAGTTTATAGAGAATATCGAATTTAATTTAGATATCAAACGTGGAAGAATGGTTCATTTTGATCACGATGGTAATTCCACAAGTGAAGAATATTTAGATTTTGTTGCAAAACAAGGGCTAGAGGACAAAGGAATTGCAGACGAAGCACATCTATCTAGAATTAATAACGAATTAGACGTAATTAATTCAATGGGCTTTGCTGATTATTTCTTAATTGTTCAAGATTATGTTAAATACGCTAAAGAGCACGATATTCCTGTTGGACCTGGAAGAGGTTCTGCTTCAGGCTCTTTAGTAGCGCATGCTCTAGATATTACTGTAGTCGATCCTCTTAAATACGATTTATATTTTGAAAGATTTTTGAACAAATCAAGAGTTACAATGCCTGATATTGATGTTGACTTTAGCGACATAAAAAGAAATGAAATAGTTGAGTATATACGTGAAAAATACGGTAAAGAACATGTTTCTTTAATCGCAGTTGCTCAAACTATTGGCGCAAAGCAAGCCCTTAGAGATATAGGAAGAATTTATGAATATCCTGAAAGAGATATCGAACTACTTTCCAAACTAATCATTAATAGAAAAGCCACTCTTAGAGAGACTTATAAAACTAATAGTCAATTTAGAGAGCTAATTAATAGTGATAAATATTATTTAGAAATCGTTTCTTTAGCTTCTAAAATTGAAGGATTCCCTCGCCAAAGAGGAATTCACCCATCCGGAATTGTTATTAACAAAGATCCATTAAATTCTGTTCTACCTTTATATTTTGATATCGAAGGTAACTCAGTCGCTGAGTACGACATGATTAGTTTAGAGAAACAAGGTTTCCTAAAGATGGATATTCTTTCACTAAGAAACCTAACTATTATTGAAGAATGTTTAGACATGCTTGCTCAACAAGGAATTAATTTAAACATTAATGACATTCCTTACGATGACCCTGAGGCAGTTGCCCTACTCGCAAAAGGAGACACTACTGGTATATTCCAACTTGAGTCTAAAGGTATGAGACAAGCTATTGCCGAATTAAAACCAAACAAATTTGAAGATATAGTTGCTTTATTAGCGTTATTTAGACCTGGTCCAATGGACTCAATCAAACTTTTTGCTCGTAGAAAACAAGGTAAAGAAAAAGTTATTTATCCATCTAAAGAGATTGAAGAAATCCTTGGCCCAACATACGGCATTATTGTTTATCAAGAACAAATTATGCAAATAGCCAATAAGATGGCAGGCTTATCACTAAGTGAAGCAGACCTGCTACGTAGAGCAATCTCAAAAAAAGATGCATCCAAGATGGATCATGAACGTGATGTATTTATCGAAGGCGCTATTAAACAGGGTTATGACAAGAAAACAGTTTTAGCCACTTGGGAATTAATCCAAAGATTTGCTAATTATGGTTTTAATAAATCTCACTCATTAAGTTACGCTGTGTTCTCTTGTAGAATGGCGTATTTAAAACTCCACTATCCAAAAGAATTTTACTGTGCAATTTTAAACAACACCGGTGGTGAATCTGATAGTTTCTTCTTATCATTAATTGAAGCAAAAAGAAGAGGAATCACAATCTCAAATCCAGATATTAATGAATCCGAAGTTAGATTTGTCGTACATGGTGATAAGATAATTTACCCTATCAATAGAATTAAAGGTTTCTTTAATGAACAAGCTTTCTCAATCATCAAAGAAAGATATGAAGGTGGTAAATTTGAAGACTTCTTCGGATTTGTTGCAAGAATGAAAAAGCACAAATTCACCACCGCGTCTTTAATGAAATTAATTGATGCTGGCGCTTTAGATTCGCTTGATAAATCAAGACATTCTTTAAGAATTAATATCCAATCCGCTTTAAGTTATGCTGATATGATTGCAGACGCCGAAGGTCGAATTGTAATTGACACTTCATTCTTTTCAAAACCTCAATATAGGCATGTGGAAGATGATTTATTAGAAAATCTTAATCGCGAATACGAAGCACTTGGTCTAATGCTTTCAGCTTCGCCATTAGTAAGATATAAAAATGAACTTGCTAAACGCGATATCACTTTAATTTGTGATATAAATCAATCCACACACAAAATGTATTTAGCTGCAGTTGTCAAACATATAAAAATTATCAACACCAAAAAAGGTGACCCTATGGCGTTTGTGTCTATCTATGATGAGTCAGGAGAAACAGAAATTACATTATTTAGTAAACCATATCAACTTTATGGTCATCTTTTAAAGAAAGATAAAGTACTATTAATTAGAGGAAAATACGACTTTGCTAAGAATAATTTCTTAGTAGATGAATTGTTTGAAATGGAGGAAGATCACAATGCCTAAATGTTATATCATTGACGGAAACTCATTACTTTTTAGGGCGTTTTATGCAACATATCGTGGTGACGATACATTAGTGATGAGAAATAAAGATGGTGTTCCCACTAATGCATTATTCGCATTCTCAAATATGATTAATAGAATCCTTGCAGGTTTAAAACCAAATGATTCCATCTTTGTCGCGTTTGATACAGGCAAAGCAACATTTAGACATGAAGAAGATAAAGATTACAAAGCAAATAGAAAACCATGTCCTCCTCTACTTAAAGAACAAATGCCAATTGTTAGAGAATTCTTAAAATCTCTTAACATTTATACCTATGAAAAAGAAGGCTTTGAAGCAGACGATATTGCGGGTACATTCTCTAAACTTGCTAAAAAGGATGGATACGATGTCATCATTTATACCTCTGATAGAGACTATCTTCAATTAATTGAAGACAATATTACTATCCATATCCTTAAAACAGGTATGAGTAACATTGTTGTAATGAATGAAGAAGAGATGATGAAAGAATATGGAATTTCACCACTTCAAATCATTGATTACAAAGGTTTAAGAGGTGATTCAAGTGATAATCTTCCTGGTATTCCAGGTGTAGGAGACAAAACTGCAATTAAACTTATTCAAGAATATGGTTCTTTCGATAAGATTGTTGAAGCTGCTAAAACGATGGATTCAAAAGTAGGCAAAAGTATCGTCGAAAATGAAGAGGTCGGAAGAATGTGCTATAGATTAGCCACAATCGATACCCATGTTGAACTCCCATTTGAAGTAAAAGATACTGTTTATTCTGGCTATGATTTCACAAAAATAAATGACTTCTGCGCTAATTATGATCTTAGAACCTTTATCAA
>CACYJD010000079.1 GCA_902774655.1 uncultured Erysipelotrichaceae bacterium
TAATTACTCAAGCAAATTACTTGTATAAAAATATATATAAATATATACTTTTAGATAATTTCAATTTATTAAGGAGATAAACATGAATAGAAACGTTGAAAAATTAGCAAACTCCAAGGTTAGCGTTGTCTGTGATATCGACAAAGAAGCTTGGAAAACCGCTCAAGACAAAGCTTTCAAAAAACTTGCTACTAAAGTAAAAGTATCAGGTTTTAGAGAAGGTAAAGTTCCAGTAGAAATCGCTAAAAAGCATATTTCTACCGCTCAAGTATTTGATGAAGCCATCAATTCCTTACTTCAAGGAACATATGAAGAAGTCATCAGAGAAGAAAAACTTGTCCCAGCAGCACGTCCAAGTGTTGATGTCACAAAGATCAGTGAAACCGAATTACAACTCAAGTTTGTAATCGTCACCGCTCCTGAAGTTAAACTTGGTAAATATAAAGGACTTGGCATCGCTAAAGAAGTTGCCAGTGTTAGTGAAGAAGAAGTTAAACAATCTATCGATAAATTAGTAGAAAACAATGCTTCACTCGTAGTTAGTGAAGAACCTGCTAAGATGGGTGATACAGTCGTTATCGACTTCTTAGGTACAGTTGATGGTGTTCCATTTGATGGTGGCAAAGCCGAAAACTATAGCTTAGAACTTGGTAGTAAAACATTTATCCCAGGATTCGAAGAACAATTAGTCGCCGTTAAAGCGGGTGATGAAGTTGATGTTAAAGTTACTTTCCCAGAACACTATGGTGTTAAGGAACTTGAAAATAAAGCAGCAAACTTCCATTGCAAAGTTCACGAAGTTAAATCAAAAGTCCTTCCTGAATTAGACGAAGAACTCATCGAAGAACTCAAGATTGAAGGTGTCAAGACAGTTGAAGAACTCAAAGAACATCAAAGATCCCAAATTCTTTTACAAAAGGAAAGCGAAGCCAAACGTGCTATGGCTAACAAAGTTGTTGATGAAATCGTTAAAGGTTCAACTTTAGAAATCGCTGATGAAATCATTGATGATGAAGTCGCTGCAATGATTGAAAACGTCAAACAACAAGCACAACAATATGGACTTACATATGAAGGTTACCTCTCAAGAGTAGGTAAAACTGAAGAATCTTTAAAAGAAGAATATAAACCAGTTGCCAAACGTAACTTAGAAGCTTCATTTGTAATCCAAGAAATTGCTAAACAAGAAAAGATTACTGTCGAAGATAAAGATTTAGACGAAGAATTTGAAAGCATCGCTAAACTTTATAATCTCGAAGTTGCCAAAGTTAAAGAAATCCTCGGTCAAAACCTCGGACGTATGAAAACAGAAATCATGCAAAGAAAGATCGAAGAATTCTTAGTTAAAGAAAATACAAAATAATAAGTGATTAGTCACTTAAGGAGGAATGATTGTATGAATGAACCAAAACCATTACTTCCTTTACTCGTTACAAAAAACTTTATTGTTTATCCAGACGATAAAGAACAAAAGATTGACGCTGCAAGGGGATTTAGTAGAGCCGCTATTGATGCATCTATTGCTCATAGTGATTCTTTAATCCTCATTGTTAGTCAAACTAATGGTGAGATTGAGTCTCCATCTACTGAGGAACTATACACTGTTGGTACATGGTGTAGAATCACTAGCTACCGCGATTTAAAGAATTATATTTCCGTTAAAGTAGTGGGCTTAAGTAGAGTAAAACTCACAAATATTACATTTGATACCTCACTAGGCTATTTTGTTGCTAACTACGATTTACTCGAAGATATTAGCACTAATCAAGCAGGTATTATCGATGTAAGTAGACAAATAGTCTCTTATTTCCAAAAAGACGCTCAACTTCTTAATTCATTACCTAACGCAATTAGAAGTGAATTATTATCTAGTGGCATTGAGCCTGGGAAATTATGCGATTTAATCGCTCAATATATCCCGATGACCAATGCTGATCGTCAACAAATTCTTGAAAAAGTTGATGTACTTGAAAGATGCGACTTTGTTTACCATTTGTTATTGAACAAAACAATGGAAAAACAAATCGATAAAGAGATTCAAGAAGATGTAGCTAAGAGCAGTGAAAAAGCTCAAAGAGACTACATCCTTAACGAAAAACTTAAAGCTATTAAGAAAGAATTAGGAGAAGATCCTAATGATCAAAATAGTGAAAATGGAATCAGAGAAAGACTCGAAAAGAATCCTTATCCAGAACACGTTAAGAATAAAGTAAAAGCAGAACTTAGACGTTATGAAATGATGCCTCAAGCATCACTTGAATCTAGTTTAATCATGTCCTACATCCAAACTTTAATGGATGTCCCATGGTATCAAACCACTAAAGATAATGATGATTTAGAAAATGTCCAAAAGATTCTCGATGAAGACCATTATGGTCTAGATAAAGTTAAGAAAAGAATTGTCGAGTATTTAGCGGTCAAAAAAATGACCGGTTCCTTAAAAGCCCCAATTCTATGTTTCTATGGACCTCCAGGATGTGGTAAAACCTCGCTCGCAAGTAGTATTGCTCGCGCCCTTGGTCGTAAATTCTTTAAAGCATCCTTAGGTGGTATCAGTGATGAAGCTGAAATTAGAGGCCACAGAAGAACTTACGTTGGTTCCATGCCAGGTAGAATCATCAATGGTATGAAGCGTGTTGGTGTTACTAACCCAGTCTTCCTTCTTGATGAAGTTGATAAACTTGCAAGTAGCTATAAAGGTGATCCTGCAAGTGCGTTACTAGAAGTTCTTGACCCTGCTCAAAACTTCCAATTTAACGATAACTATCTAGAAGAACCATATGATTTAAGCAATGTTTTATTCATTGCCACTGCGAACTACTTAGAGAATGTTCCAGCACCATTGCGTGATAGATTAGAATTAATCGAAGTTAATTCTTATACCGAATTTGAGAAGATTAAAATCGCTCAAAATCACTTAATTAAGAAAGAACTAGTTGCTAACGGATTATCTCCTGAACAAGTTTCTATTTCCGAAGATGCAATTAAGTTATTAATTCAAAAATATACTCGTGAAGCTGGTGTTCGTGAACTCCAAAGACTTATTGGATCTCTCCTACGTAAATCAGTAGTGGAAATCTTAACTAAAAAGGTTGAACACATCGATATTGATGAGGCTAAAGCTATTGAATATCTTGGCGCACCAATATTCGAAAACTCTAAAAAAGAAGTTAACGAACAAGTCGGTGTTGTTACCGGATTAGCCTACACTCAATTCGGTGGAGATATTCTTCCAATTGAAGTTACCTATTTCCCAGGTAAAGGTGCATTATCCTTAACTGGTAAACTTGGTGATGTTATGAAAGAATCTGCTACCATCGCCTTAGACTACGTTAAGAGTAACGCTGAGAAATATAAGATTGATAACTCATTATTTGAAAAGAATGATATCCATATCCATTTCCCAGAAGGCGCTGTTCCTAAAGATGGTCCAAGTGCAGGTGTAGCAATTACAACCGCAATTATCTCTTGCTTCACTAATAGAAAAGTCGATAATAACGTCGCTATGACTGGTGAAGTTAACCTTAGAGGTAACGCTTTACCTATCGGTGGACTTAGAGAAAAATCACTTGCTGCTCTTCGTAGCGGAATCAAAACTATTATCGTTCCTAAAGATAACGCTAAAGACGTTAATGAACTTCCAGAAGAAGCTAAGAATGGTCTAAACATCATCCTTATGGAAAAAGTTGATGATGCCTTAGCAGTTGCATTAAAACAATAGAGGTATGATTAACTTTACAAATGTTAAATTTATTAAAAGCTCACCCAATTATTTGGATGCGCCTTTAGAATTATCTAAAGAAGTTTTAATTGTTGGTAAATCTAACGTTGGTAAATCTTCTTTAATAAATGCTTTAACTAAAAAGAAGAATTTAGCACACACCAGCTCTAAACCTGGTCACACTAAATTACTTAATTACTACAATATTGATAATTCCTTTTATCTAGTGGACGCTCCTGGATATGGATATACCGCAACCGGTGGCAAACACCTAGATAATTTTGGAAAGATGATGGAAGAATATTTTGATAATCCTCATCTAAAAGGTGTCATCCACCTTATCGATAGTAGACATGAGCCATCTAAAGATGATAAAGATTTCTATGCTTTCTTAAAAGAAAGTAATATTCCATTTATTATCATCTTCACTAAATCTTCACTAAAGTTGATAAATTAAAACAGAGTGAATTAGCTAAAGTTAATAAGTTTAGAAAAGAAAATTTTGCTAATGATCTAACATTGTTAAGCGATATTACAAAAGAGAAATATCTCGACAATATTCGCAATAAAATAGTAGGTCTTGCCCTCAATGAGACAAAATAGCGATAAAGTCTCAAATATTTCCATTTAGAAATTTTTGTTTATTATTTAAAATGAAAATATGATTATGAATAAACCATTAAAACAATTTCTAATAAGAATGGGGATTGTTATTTTGTTATCGCTTGCTATTTTTATACCATTATTGTGCATTAGAAAATATATGATATCGAACAATTTTGTTTGGATCATTTTTAAAAAATACTCAATTACACTTCAACAGTTAGATAGCCTTATTTTCCCATTTGCGTTAAGTGCAATGTGTTTACTTTTTACCTTTCCTGTTTTGTTCTTTTTCGAATACAAAATTTTAAGAACTTTAGCGATTGTAATTGTTGCTTCTTTTTTAACTTTATCCAATTTTAATATGGTATTTGTGAAAATGCTGTACTATTATGAGGCTGAATTCGTTACATACGAAACTAATTTCAAAAAAATATTATTGTTTGCGAACAATTTAATGGTTTTTGGATTTGCGAAAATACTAAAAATGATTCCTATGTTCACCATTTAACTTTTGAAACAGCATATAAACAAACTATAATTCTTGAAAATTATGATAATGGCATTTGCGTTTCTTTTAGTAATGGAGGCGACGCTAGAATTTATAGGTATTTTGAATTTAAGGAAGGGCACTTTATAAGTGTAAATAATCTTTGATATGAACGAACATTTCTTTAATAAAAAGTTCACGATTATTTATTGGTCAATACTAATAGGTTTTATTGCAGTATTGATTTTATTGTCAATATTACTGGAACCAGTTTTGAGACTAGGTTTTGTTCCATTATTTACAATTTCGTTATATGGATTCGAATTGCCGCAATTATTCTTTGGAACAGCAATTTATTTTATTGTATTAATATATCTTTCAGAAAATGAAAAATTAAAATATCTAGCTTTTATTATTGG
>CACYJD010000080.1 GCA_902774655.1 uncultured Erysipelotrichaceae bacterium
TAAGAGTTAATCGATAAATTGAAGGCATTATCATTAATTGAGTTGGGTTTGAATCATACAAATTAAAACGTATATCTTCATTGCTAATTTTGTTAAACATAAGCCATAAATCTTGAGCGATGTCGTTGTTAACACAATAAATAGAGTCATAACCTGCAGGTTTTTCAAATATCCAGTTAATTTGTCCTTTAGATTTTACAAATAGTAAACCATTGCCTGCTGTTGTGGATTTTCCAGCAAGATATTCACCATTTAAATTTTCTAAAGTAAGACCACCGTTTTTGCCATTTCCTACAATGTAGGATCCTGCGTTGTCATCAAAAGATGCCAATTTTTGTCCGTTATCTTCAAAGTTAGCGTGAGTTGGCAACAAGTAGCCACTTAATCTATCAGTAGACGCGGCAACTCCAAGTTCCGGAGAGGCAAAAATGATTTCATCACCAGGTTTTATTGAATCAGCATCAGTTACCTTAATATATTCTCTAGTTATGTCGCTTAAAACTTCATAAACATATACAGTACAGTTAGCTCTTCTTTTACCTTCATTTGTAGTAAAAGAGGCGACTGTATAGCCTTTTTTCACTCCTGTTACCTTTCCATATTGTGAAATTGTGGCAATAGAAGAATCCAAAATGGACCATGTTCCATCATGCAAATCTTTTGTAGTGTCATCATCTGGAAAGAAGTTAACGGATAAATAATCGTATTTGCCAATTTGTAAGTAAATTTCTTTCTTACTTAAAGTAATATGATCAATTAAACCTTCTTCTTCAGGTTCATCTTCTGGATCAATAGGTGCAACAGGATCAGATGGATCAACAGGTTCACTTGGATCCACTGGTTGATTTCTACCACAACCTGATAATAACAAGGTGGATAATAGTAATAATTTAGAAAACAGTTTCATAAGCCTTAGTATTATAGCGCATATATTCCACTATTTGGGACTTTTGTCTCAAAGATGCGATTATATGCTTTTTAAAAATGAAATTTCATATATATAATCGCCTCTTTTCACAAAAAAGAAGCAGCCAATTGACTGCTTCTAAGATGATTAGTGATTATTTATCTTCTTTAGTAACTTCTTTAACTACGGAAGCTAATGAACCGACTTTTGCCATATCGCTTGGTAGGAAGATTTTAGTGGCTTGACCATCAGCGATTTTTGCAAGAGCTTCGAAGTATCTTAGTTTGAGAGCTTCTTCGGTTGGACTAGATTCATTAATTAATCTTAGACCTTCTGCTTCAGCTTCTTTAACCATTCTAATGGAATCAGCTTCAGCTTGTTTCATTTCTCTAAGAGATTCAGCCTCACCTTGAGCACGTAGGATTGCTTTTTGTTTGTCAGCTTCAGCTTTTAAGATTTCAGATTGTTTTTCACCTTCTGCAACAAGGATTGCTGATTGTTTTTGACCTTCTGCTAAGAGAACTTTCTCACGTTTTTCACGTTCTGCTCTCATTTGTTTTTCCATAGCTTCGCGAATATCTTTTGGTGGAAGAATGTTCTTAACTTCAACTCTATTAACTTTAATTCCCCACGGATCTGTAGCTTCATCAAGAATCTTTCTCATCTTTTCATTAATGATTTCTCTAGATGTTAAGCATTCATCAAGGGCAAGTTCACCAATGATATTTCTTAAGGTTGTTGCACTTAAGTAGTTGATAGCGCTCATTGGGTTATCAACACCATAAGCATAAAGCTTAGCGTCAGTGACTACGAAGAAGACAACTGTATCAATTTGCATTGTAACGTTATCTTTTGTAATAACTGATTGAGGTTCAAAGTCTTTTACTTGTTCTTTCATAGAGACACGTAAGGCTACTCTATCAAAGAATGGGAGTAACATGTGTAGACCTACACCCCATGTAGTGCGATATGCACCAAGTCTTTCGACAATAATCTTTTCTGTTTGTTTAACAATTTTGATATTGCTAATAACAATAATAATAAGTAGGAATCCAAGGACTCCGAGAATGATATATAATGCGATCATTTATTTCTCCTCCACTTTCTTTACTATTAGTTTATTACCATTTAAGGCAACAACTTCAATAATTTCATTTTCTTTAATTGTAATTTCTTCACTTACTGGAATAGCAGTCCAACTAACATCTCCTATTTTAACCGCTCCTGGTTTAAGCATCGAGATATCTTCGATAACATAACCTTTCTTTCCAATAAAACTATCGATATTAGTTCTAACTATGTTTCTTTTGAAGTATTTTTTTGCGATAGGTCTAATTGCAAGTAACGCAGCAACACTAACTACCACAAATACTATTACTTCAATCCACCAAGCTACTTCAGGAATGAAGGAAATAATTAAAGAAACAAGTGCTCCAACAGCGAACCATATAGATACTAAAGCAGGTCCACTAGCTTCGATTACCATCATTAATAGAAATAATGCTAACCAAACAATCCACATATATTGTTCCATTATTTGTTCTCCTTTCCTGACTTAATAATTAAGACATTTTCAACACTATCCCAAGTTGTTTCAAATTGGATAGGAGTTTTACTTAATGTAATGTTTAGTTCACTACTAATTTGTTTAAGTAATGAAGTAGATGAGATTCTAGCAAATGACTTATGAAACTCAAGTTTTAGTAAACAACATTCATCAAGCACTCCAGATTCGACAACTTCTTTGGATAATGGTTTAACGATAACATCACCATTATCGTCCATCCCTACTTGAACGCGATAAGCAAAATCAAGTGGAGCCATAGCAGCGACATTAAGAGTAATGTTGTTGCTATACATAGATGCCACTCCGTGACGATCTTTTACATTGAACCATTTAATCATTACATCACCTCTTTCAACATAAGTATACATAAAAATACATAACGTTACAAGAGTATCCGAAAAAAATTTAAAAATTGAATTAATTTAGTCTTTATTTGTTTTCGATATATTCTTCAATGATTGGATATAAATCAAGATATGGATCATTGATCAGCCCAACATTAGAACCAAGTTCCATAATTTTCTTATCAAGTAGATTATATTCTGGCCAGTTAGTACCGCCTTCATAGTTAGGGTCACCATTTTTAGCAAAGCTAGACCAATAATTAAGCATTTTTTCACTTAAATCATAATCGCTTTGATTGTATGAGAATGAACGATATTCTCTACTTAAATTACCAAAAACATCTGGCAATTCACCAGAATGATAATTACCGTGGAATCCGTTCTCTTTTGTAAATTGATATTTATATACTTTAGTTCCTGCCTCTAATGCTGCTTTAGTCCATGAATCATGTGGTTGCATAAACCAATATACGGAGACGATTTCATTAAGAACACTAAAAGCGTCTTTTTCAATTCTATCTTTATATAGATCCATCATCTTATTAGCGGTTTCTTCATTAAAATACGCTACTAAACGTTCGCGAATATTATCTTTATTTGTGGGATTGAACAAGAATGTAGGCACCACAAAGGCATCTGCTTCTTTAACATTAAAGCCATTTAAGAGGACTTCCTCGTTGTTTTCGTGATCCATATATACTTGATAAGGCATCTTAGTTAATGCATATCCATCAAGAGTCATTTGTTCTGGAGAAACAGAATATTTAACTAATTCTTCTGCTGGTACTTTCCTTAAATCCTCAATATTTTTAGCATTAAATTCTTCATATAACTTTCTATCTCTACTGATAGCGGTTTCTAAACTTCTAAATGTGTGAGGAGGTTTGGACACTACTAAACTACTAGATTCACCAATAGCTTTCTTAAAGAGTCCACTCGCTAATGGAGAGGCACAGATTGCACTAATAGAGCTGCTTCCTGCACTTTCACCACAAATAGTGATGTTATCTGGGCTTCCACCAAGTTTAACTGCATTATCATGAACCCATTTAATCGCTTTGATTTGGTCTAAAAGACCATAGTTTCCAGTTGTGTGATTTGGTGATTCGTTTTGTAACTCTTCACTAGCGAAGTATCCAAAGATATTTAATCTATATCCAACATTAACTTGGATAACTCCTTTATGTGCCATTGCTTCACCATTATATTCATAAAAGGCGGCAGTTCCTGTTGATAAAGAACCACCATGAATATAAATAAGAATAGGTAAATTAGTTTCTTCAGTGTGAGGTTTCCAGATATTTAAATATAAGCAGTCTTCACTCATAAATATGAACAGTCTTTGACGCCTGTCCAATTCTCTAAGTCTTGAGGTTCTTTCCATCTTAGTTCTCCGATAGGAGCTTTTGCATAAGGAACACCACAATAAACTTCTACCTTCTTATCTTTAGTGTAAACACCTTGAATTCCACCATTAAGTGTTTCAAGAACAGCTGTTTTTTCTGAATTGGCGTAATCTACTGCAGGTAAATCTATAGAAATAGGTTTACTTAGCGATAACAAAGTTGATGTTGTAAGTAAAATTGCTAATGTAGGAATCATGCGTATAACAAATTTCTTGTTTCTAAGCATAATTCTTATAAATATGCCAACTGCTATAGCAATTAAATTAAAGATAAATAAAAACATAGGACCATTAGTGAGGTCATAAACAAAAATAATTATTAATGAAAATATTAATGATATTAATGGATAGATAATCCAGAATGCAATTCTACTCTTTTTCATGTTCGAAACCTCTATTTCATAAATATTATATTTATAGAATCGTCAAAATTTAAATTAGATGCTTTTAATAATTCATTCCAACTCTCACTAGTGCCGTTATATTTAATCGTTTCTAGATGCAACAAATCTCTAAACGTGCGGTTACTTAATAGTTTCATTGATGAAGGAATTGTTAATTCTTTTAACTTATCACCACCGTAAATAGCTTTAATAAAGACAATTCCTTCTGGGATAGAAAATGATGATACATAAGTAGATATATTCAATATAGCGATGACTTTTGTGTTAGGTTTAATCGATTCATCACCTTCATATGCGATATATGCTTTAGTGCATAAATAGTTAGGGTTTGAGTGACTTCCTATGTAATAAGCAGATCTACCGTTAATGATATGAGTAATAGGATGCAATGCAATTTTAGTGATATTATCACTTAATGTTAGATTTGCATCTTTAATAAAGATAGCTTCTTCGCCGAGTTCTTTAACACTATTAGGAAGGACTATATTTTGGCTCCTTACCTGTAATGCATAAGGTCCGATTACCTCTAATCCTTCAAATAAGTCAATTGGTTCTCCACTATTTAGGACTTTATATAGTGTTTTTTCATCACTTGAAACAAGTAAATTGCCTTTGAATTTTAGATTCTTGTTCTCTTTATCGATGATAATTTCATTGAGATCGGTATTATTGCTAAATATAAAGCCGGGATTAATAAGTTCTTTACCAATGTATAGTTTTTTACAGTTGATTTTATATGAACCACCGATAAGTTCTTTAATGTTTCCTTTGATATGGATTTCATCGACATCAATATCCGCGAAATAACTCAAATTAAATTTATCTAAATTTGATTCTAGATATAGTGTTTTAGTGTTATATAAATTGCAGGAATTACCACCATTTTTTTCGCTATAGATATGAACATTATTGATTGTTATATCTTTTTTATAAGATTTATTAGTAATTACTGGACAACCATAAAGATTAAGATTATCGATATGCCCTAATGTTAAAGCGTTATTTTGTATCTCTTTTACATTAGAACCTATATTAAGATTCTTAACTTTTTTATAAAGCACTAATGAATATGGAGCAATTACCTCTACACTTTCAGGAATAATAGGTTCATCCATTTTTCTTAGGAAGAATAAGATTTTCTTATCGGCACTTAATAAAGAGCCATTATCACTATAGAAAGTACTATTGTTCTCATCTACTTCAAAATAAATGCCACTCTTCAAACCCTCAAGAGCGTGATAATCGATTCCAAAGACATCTTTGTCAAATTTAATAGATTTTAGTTTTGTATTTTGTGGAACTTTAGCTAATATTAAGCCGTCTTTGTCACTTGTAAGTCCAGTTTTGTAAAGCACTCCATCAATAGATTTATAATACCTAGTTATTCCTTTTATATTAATGAACTCTAAAGAATCACATCCATCAAAAGCATCTATTTCAATCTCTTCTAACTTGTCAGAGAAAGTGATATTTTTTAGTGATTTACAGTTAAGAAATGCACTATTTTCGACTTTTACGAATTCGTCTGGTAGGTTAATTGTTTCTAGGTTATAGCAATTCGCAAATGCATATTTGCCTATGGAAAGTGTATCTTTATAGAAACCTGGTCCATCTACATTAATAGATTTGATCTTGTGGCAGTTATAAAAAGCAAATTTACTAATATCAGTCTTATATAAATCAATATTTGATTCAAGGTTATAGCAATTATAAAAAGCGAAATCTCCTACGGATTGAAGTTTATGCGCGCCAATATCTTTTAAGTTATGACAGTTATAAAATCCTTCTTTTTTAACTGTAAATAGTAATCCGTTTTCTAAAGAAATTAACTTTTTATCGCCATAGAAGGCAGCGTTTCCTACTTCGATAGCGGTTTGATCTGGGAAAGTTACTTTTTCTAAATAAGTGCAGTGAGCAAAGATTGATGAAGAAAGTATTAATCCAACATAGTCATCATCATCCACCATTGAACCCTTATAAAAATTAGGCAACAAGAAGTCTTCTGCGTTAATACTCACTATACTCGTATCAAATATATCGTTAACTGAGTAGACTATTTGGTCATCTGTACCAGTAAAATCAACATCATCGATTGAAACACCCCTATCATCAGCAAAGTCATTCATTCTTTGCATATCTAAATTAGTAGGTTCGACTTGTAGTAAAGGTTGAAGAGTAAGAGTGTTATGTATTTGGTTTACTCTATTCTCAATAGGAGTGTTAATTGTTTGATATAAAATCTTCTCACTGAAGAATTTATCAAGCAGTTCTTCACTAATTTCAAAATCTAATTGGTTATTTTCTTTAAGGATTTGATACATTTCTAAAGGTGAATAAATCTTTCCTTTAGTGGATTCACCTTTATGGATAAAGTCACTTTCAAAAGGTAAAACAACATTAATTCTATTTTTGCCAGAGTTATAAGCGTAATTTAGTTCATCGAATACCGCTTGTGAACGTAAAGAGTTTTCAGAAATATAGAAAAGAACACCTAAACAGTTGCGTGGAAGCATGTATTTATTCGCACTATCCTTCCAGCTTTTACCTGCAGGCATTCCTTTGTCATACCAAGTCTTAAGATTGTGTCCCTGAAGAGCAAATAAATCCCTATAAACTAGCTTAAAATCTTTATGAGAGTAAGAAATAAAGAGATATTGTTCAACATAAACATCAGGCAACGCAAAAGGAGGAATATTGATTAAATCATTGTTATTAATGATTTCAATCTTCTTCTTCAATTGTTCTTCGCTTGATAGTTTTTTTAGATTATTAATATCAATCATGTATATTATTGATTATATAAAATTATCAATAAATAATCGATTAATTCGTAACAAAATGACAATAATTTAAAAGGCCGAACGACTTGGTTCGACCATTAAAAGTCTCAAAGAGTGGACTATATGCTATTTATTTATAGCTTTTGAGAATAATTTATTGAGTTTCTTAACGAATTCACTTCTATCAGAAATCTCTCTACCTTCTAGGATAAGAGCTTCATCATAAAGGATAGAAGCATACTCTTTAACTTCATCATCCTTATCTTGAATTGAAGTTAATGCTTCAAAGATTGGATGATTTGGGTTAAGTTCAAGAACCTTTTGGGCTTTAACGTCTTCACTCATACCTGGTTGTTCGTTAAGTGTCTTTTCCATTTCTAGAGACAAACCTTCTTTAGTGGATAAACACACTGGTGAATCAACGAGTTTAGTAGAAATAACAACATCTTCTACACTACCCTTAAGGGATTCTTTGAG
>CACYJD010000081.1 GCA_902774655.1 uncultured Erysipelotrichaceae bacterium
AGAATGATGTAATCATCAGGTTCTGCAACAACGGTGTTCTTTTCCCACCAATAGAAGGAACCATATCTACCATCTTGTCCTTTAGCTAAGAAGTCGTTATCGTTTTGGGTAAATGCGCTAGAACGAATTAGTCCAGTTTGATACCAATTAGTGATTTCTTTAACTGCTTCAAACCATTTTTCATCTGTGTATGTAAAAGTAATTTTTCCATCCACAATTGTCTTATGTTCGCGATTTTCTGGAATTCCAAAAGAGGCAATTAAATCAGATTCATTGCCTTGCCAGTTTCCACTAACAAATGAAAGAGGAACTTCGTTTGTAGTGTTGTTATCGCCATCCATATCTAAAGCATCAAATTGTTTTAAGATAGATTTAAATTCACTTCTTTTGAGTTTTAAGCCATCCACTAAATCCGCTTTAGTGATTTCTAAACCAGTTGGAAGATTACCATCATCAATAAGTTTAGAAACCCATTTTTTATTTAAATATAAAATATTAGGGAATTGTTTAAGGCCCATTTCCTCGACACGAGGTAATGAATAAATATGACCATCTGGAGATTTAAGAGCTTCAGCAATGTCTGGTCTACTCTTTAAAATCTTCGAGAAGTTAGGCATGCTCGATAAATAATTATCAATCGCTACAATTCGACCTCTACGGCCATAGTCATATAATTTTAGATTAGAAAATCCACTATGATAGATAGCATCAATGCCTTTAATACCAACAGGGTCAGTATTATTTGAATATTGAGTGGACGTATTATAAATCCACTTAACATCAACACCAGTATCTTCCTTTAAGTCTAAGAAGACAGGCATTGAGTTATAATCCTTAACTGCATCTTCTTTAACAGTTAAAACAACGAATTGTTGATCATCATCTGATTGACGAGGCGTTCCAATAATTGCAAAGGTAGTTACACAACCTAACCACACTAAGGCAACTGACGCACCAATAATTAATTTCTTCATATCAGCCACCTCACTATTTAAATGAACCCACCAAAACACCTTGTCCAAAATGTTTTTCAATCATAGGGTAAAGAATCAAAATTGGAACTGTCGCAACAATAATGGATGTGAATTTAATTTGGGTAGCAAGTCTCATTTGCTCTAAAACAACTTCACCTTCACCAGTAGCGGTTGCGTCAAGTAATCCATTAATAACTGTTTGTAAAGGATAGAAACTCTTATCAATATTGAAAATATAAGCATCAATATAGTTATTCCAGTGACCTACAGCATAGAACAAGACCATAACGCTGACGATTGAACTTGCAATAGGGAGAATTAAATCAAAGAAGATTCTAATTTCACCTGCTCCATCGATTTGAGCGGCTTCAAGTACTTCGTTAGGAACATTTGATTCAAAGAAAGATTTACACATAAACACGTTATAAACACTAACGCCACCACCAATGATAAGAATAAGTGGGTTTTGATATAAACCTAACATACGGCAAATAATGATGTATGGCACTAAACCACCACCAAAGAACATAGTGATAATAAGTAAGGCCATAATTACTTTTCTGAATGGTAAATATTTTCTAGATAATGCCCATCCAGCAGGAATAGTTAACGCAACATTAAAGAGGGTACCTAAAACAGTGTAGGCTAAAGTATTAAAATAACCTCTCCATACATCTTCCCTACCAAATAAACTTTGATAGCCAGAGAATGTAAATTTAATTGGGTATAACCAAACGTCTCCTCTCATAACTGCATCAGCGTCAGATACAGAAGCGATAACAATATAATAAAGAGGGTAAATAACAACGATTGCTAATAAAGCCAAGACTATTCCAGCGATTACATAGTAAACGTAATCTTTTTTACTTTCTTTAATCTTGTTTTGCTTTTTAAGCTTCTTTAATTCAGTAAGATCCATTTCCATACATTAACCCTCATTACCACATGCTGTTACCGCTTAACTTCTTAGATGTGAAGTTAGCAATAACTAGTAGAACTACATTAATAACAGAATTGAATAATCCTGCAGCAGTACCAACACCATATTGGCCACCAACTAAACCAAATGTGTAAACATAAGTTGATAAAATTTCACTAGTTACTAAGTTACCGTCTGTTTGCATAAGCAACACTTTTTCATAACCACAGCTCATTAAGTTACCAACTGATAAAATCATTAACATAACGATTGTTGGAGCAATAGCAGGAAGATCAACACTAAAAATGCGTTTAAATCTTGATGCACCATCGATTTTAGCAGCTTCATGAAGCGATGGGTCAACACCACTTAGAGCAGCTAAATAGATAATTGCGGACCATCCAAAATCTTGCCAGTTACCTGAAAAGATAAATAATGGTCTAAATGCTTCAGGAGATAAGAATAGCTTTAAGCCATTAACGTCTCCACCTAGCTTAATACTTAATTGATCGAGTAAACCATCGGATCCAAAAATTAATTTAAGCATACCCACTAAAACGACAAGCGAAATAAAGTGAGGAGCGTAATATAAAATTTGTAAACCCTTCTTAACTTTTCTACTTCTAACTGAGTTAAGGAGTAAGGCAACAATAATTGGTAATGGGAACCCGACAATAAAACCAAGAATACATAATGCAAATGTATTCCAGAAATATCTCCAGAAGTCAGGGCTAGAGAAGAATGTCATAAAATTAGCAAAGCCAACCCATTGAGTATTCGCTCCGATAATAGTGTCACCTGGCATATAATCTTGGAAAGCAACAAGAATACCATACATAGGTAGGTAACAGAAAATAATGACATAAAGTAACGCAGGTAAAATGAACAATAAAATCCAACCTCTACGTTTAAAATTAGTTTTCCATTCTTCCCATTTTGTAGGTTTTGCTTTCTCAAAATCTTCAGGGGATGTGATTTGTTGATTAATTAATACTTTATCTTCCACTTTCAACTCTCCTCCTACTTCTTATGATTTTGATAAAACGAGAAGCCTAAGTAGCCTAAAATGAGTGCTGCAAAAATAGCAATGTCGATAAAAAAGAAGGCATGGCTAACAGGAGCAGGTATTTCAGGTACAACTTCAACTACTTCATTAATTGAAAAAACAACTTCAGGGCGTCCGTTATCTGTATAAAATTTAACGCGATGATCACCAGTTCTAAGTGAATCTGAAACTGTTTTATCAATATTTACACGATCTTTAGTTTCGTTTTGAGTAAAGTTATCGAATTCAGTTTCATCAATAACTACTCTATATACTTCAGCAGATTGACTTAATTCAAATCTTAAATCATTTCCGCGATAAAATTCATTAGTTGCAGCAAAGGCTTGGACACCAACCTCTTTAGTTTGAACATAAAAGTCGAGGTCGGTTAAGCTTGTAACTGCTCTAAATTTATAATAAGTATTATTTTCTAATGTATTTAAATAACTATTTTGAATATTTATATAACCATTAGAAACATCATACTCATTTGTTTTTAATTGATAGTTATTATCGGTGAGATTAATAACCGAATTAACTGTATAACCACCAACATAAGCGTCCGCTGAGGTGGTTTTTAAATTAGAAACAGTAACATTACTATATTCGAAATGACTATTTACTAAATTGGTAACAATTTTTCCTTCTTCATAACCATCAAGTTTAAGCACTAATAAAGCGACACTTTCACTAGATGATTGGCCAAGATCTTTTAAATAGACCTTAGCAATTCCATCATTAACGACAAAATCTAAACGATAAAGAACGTTTGATTCTAAGTTATAACTTACACCTTTGATTAAGCCTTCATCCTTGCTTCCAATTGAAACCTTTTGATTTTCGAAATCTAGAGTTAATACAAAATATTTTGTTTCCTCTAAATTAACGCCAAATTTGACGCCAAGCGTTTTGGCGTCAATATTGGTTTTTGTAAGATTTAATGAATAAATGAAATCTTTGTAACTATTAACACTTACTTCATTGTTAAATAGTCCAACAGGGGTAAGTAAGTCTAGATCACTTGATTTTATCACGTGAATCACCTCGCTTAATTAATTTAATAATTATATCGAATATGCTTTTTGACCTTTAATTGTGATGTCTAAGACACCTTGTCTCCAAGCATCACTTTCTTTGAATAATAAGGCGTAAACAGTGTCTCCACCTTCTACTGCTAGATCTTTATATTCTTTTTCCCAATCAGCA
>CACYJD010000082.1 GCA_902774655.1 uncultured Erysipelotrichaceae bacterium
GGTAATTCATCACCAAAATATTTTTCAAATAAATACCCGACTTTTTGATATAAGAATGCTTTGTCAAAATGCTTTAATAACTTTTCAATTTTATCTATTTTAGGTTTGTGGCAAATACTGAGAGCATTTTCAATTTCTTCTAGACCTCCCGCTAAAGAAGGGCAGTCAATAGAATCCACTATTGCTCTTTCTAAAGAGACAACACGAATATTTTCTTCTTCCATGTGATTAAGAATTTCAGAATCATAAGTACTTTTCTTTGAGTGATAAATAACATCTTCAAAATCGACATCATCAACATAAACATGTGTTAAATAAGTAAAATGAGATATAAATGATTGATTAGCTAAACCATAATATTCAAGTGCTTCATGATATGAAAAATACGCGTCATCAAAAAGAGAACATGCTATTTGAAACTTTGAAGCAAATATATTTCCTGTGGAGGGATTAACTAGCGCATATAATCCTCTTTTAATTTGCTTTAAGTCCCCACGCTTAACTGCTCTACCAACATAAGCATAAAATGCTTTGATGCTAGGGAATCGATGTTTTACATCTTTGTATTTGAATAATATTGGAAAGGTTTTCATACCAATATTTAAGCATAACTATATAATTATGTAAAGTTCTGCTACTAAAATGGTATAAAGAATTTATGTGTAACATATAAAATATCCTCCTACTTATTCTTACCGAGCAAATTCAAAAAACACGACAAAAATATAAACGTATATTTGTAATCGGATGATTATAATTGATTACTTTGTTATAAAACCTTGATCAATTCATCTATCTGATTTATATAGTCTTCTTTAGCCCTACTCTTTATCTCATCAAATGGCAGATGTTTATAATTTGTCTCAAATAGATATTTAACACACGGATATTTAGATTGTATCTCTTTAAGAGATAGTGACGAAGTCCCTACGATTAAGCATAGAGGAACATTGTGCCTCATACATATCTTAGCCACTCCATCGATGGTTTTACCATCAAGAGTTTGCTTATCAAGTTTACCTTCTCCAGACACTACTAAGTCAGCGTCCTTTATTTTATTCTCGAAGTCGATAATATTAAGTAACTCGGAGATACCGGACTCTATCTTTGCATTCGCAAACGCTAGTAGTCCTCCTCCAAGTCCTCCTGCTGCTCCCGCGCCAGGAGAAAGAGATATATCCAAAGATAAATCTCTATTAATAATATTAGATAGATGTCTAAGGCCATCATCTAATAGTTTTATTTCTTCGTCACTCGCTCCTTTTTGTTTAGCGAACTTATACGCTGCTCCTTCGCTACCATAAAAAGGAGAAGAGACATCACTTAGAACAGTTATATTAATATCCTTTAATAATATAGATGCATCTTTATTATCTATAGATTCGATATCTTTTAAGGTTAATCCTACTGGAATAAAAGATTGACCGTTTTTATTGATAAATGTTGTACCTAAAGCAGAGGCTAAACCAACTCCTCCATCGTTGGTGGCAGTTCCACCAATAAAGACGTAAATATCTTTTATTCCTTTATTAATAGCGTCTTTTATTAATTCTCCTATTCCAAAGGTAGTGACTTTACTAGGGTCATTATCTAGTTTTGCTAAAGATAAGCCCACTACTGAGGCACTTTCAATATAAGCTTTATTATCATTAGATATAAAATACTTAGTTTTAATGTCGTTAAAGTATAGGTCTTTAACTGTTACTTCGATATATTTACCTTTGATAACACTAGAGATTGATTCTAAGGAACCTTCTCCTCCGTCAGCGATAGGTAGACACACTAAATGGTCTACCTTATTAGATAATTTATCTATAAATAGATTACATATATCTAAGGAGGATAAGGTTCCTTTGAATGAGTCACTAGCGACGACAATCTTATACATATCTAAATTATAAATGGTTACTTAACAAATATTAATCTAAACAATTGATTCGATTAGTTCGTATTTAAATATATATATAAATATAAGATAATATTAATTAGATAAGGAGAAACATTATGAATAAAATCATAGAGTTTTTTAAGAGGGCAAAAACTTCTCTTATTGTTTTAGCATCTCTAATATTTACCACCTTCCTATGTGTGGGATTAGCCCATGGTTTTGAATCAGGTTGGGGTAAAGTTAATGTCACTAGTGGATCTATTGACGCCACCACAGTGGATGGAGATAGCTATTCACTAGGATATAAGTTATATGTTCCTGCTAGTGCTGATGAAGCTCATCCTGCTCCTGCGGTGCTTTGTTTACATGGTTATCAAAATGACCATGAAACAAGCGCAGCGTATGCGATTGAGTTTGCTAGACATGGATATGTTGCTTTAGCAATTGATGAATTTGGTCATGGTAGCACCTCTATTGGTATGAAAGCTAGAGGATACGTTAATCATCAAGTTAAGGTTAACTATGGATGGGATAGCGTAGATGATAAGACTTATAAGTTCACGAGTGGTCCAGATAGATTTAAACTCATGATGAACTTCTCTAACTTAGATTTCTTTATTGATAAATATTCTCATTCAGTAGATAAAGAGACTGGAGATATCCTTCCTGAAAAGGTTAAAGATGCCTCAATGGGTGGTTCATTTGCCTATCTATGGCTAGCATCACAAAATTATGTTGATGGATCAAAGATGGCTGTCACTGGTCACTCAATGGGTACTTGGGCCTCTTGGAGTGTATCCGCGGCGATGTGTGGCGCAGAACTTAATGGTGTTAATATCACCCCTAGAGCCACTATCCTTCAAGCAGGTGAAATCTTTAAGACCACTACCGACACTAATGGTAGAATGGCCTACGATAGAGATGAAGATGGTACACCAGATATCTACTGGAATAACCCACTTATCTTAAGTGCGAAATATGATGAATTTAACTACTTTAGAGACTACGCAAAGACTCCTATTAATGATGAAGTTATGCACGGAGAAGTTAACGCTAACTTCTTAGGCACTACTAAAGAAGAAGCTGAGTTCAATAAAACCTTCTCAGAAAACTTCGCTAACGGAACTTCTAGAAGAAGAAATTTATATATCACTAATCATAGATTAGTTACCCATAACCGTAAGGCTGTCGCAGACACACTTAACTGGGTGAGCGCCGCAACTGGAGTTGCCTTAACTATTGAGGCAACTAACCTAACATTCTTAGCAAAAGAATGGTTAGTTTTTATCGCAATGCTTAGCGCTATTGCTTCAACAGTCGCGGTTATTATGTGCTTTAAACCTGTTAAGTGGTTTGAACCTGTATTCGCAGGGGTTCCTAATAGGCCAGAAAAGGAAAAGAGTGGCTGGAAATGGTGGAAAGCTGCTTTACTCACTATCGCCATTTCAGCGTTTACATATCCATTCTTAACTCAATTAGGTCATGGTTTATTCCCATTCCCTGAAAGTGTATTCTCTCTTACCATTGGTAATGGATTCTTAATTTGGTATCTATTCTTAATTATTGTTATGCTTTGCTTCACTCTTATTCCTTGGTTCACCAAGAAAAAGAAAGGTACTTTAGATACTGACTTTGTCGACTTAGGTTTTGCTAGAGATGATGAAGAGCATAAGCATAGATTTGACTGGGTATTACTTGGTAAGTCTGCAATTGTTGCAGTAGCTGCGTTCTTAGTCATGTATCTACAAGTAGTCCTTTGCCAAGCAATATTCCAACTTGATTTAAGATTTATCTGGCCATTCTTTAAAGGATTTAACTGGCATAGATTACTTATGTTCTTACTCTACTTACCAATGTTTGCAGTCTTCTTTATTCTTAATAACTCTAAGATCTTTGCGGGTAATAGAGTTAAAGGTACAAATGAAAGAGGTATTAAATCATTCTTTAAAGTTTGGTGGAAGTATGCCTTATGTATGGTGGGTGGTATCTTAGTTGTTATCTTAATTGAATATATCCCATTCTTTATGCAGTTAGGACCTGGAGCAGACTTACTCTTCTCCACTACTTTTGGTGGGCCATTTATGTCACTACTAATCGTATTTGCCCCACAAGTATTAGTGTTCTCACTTATTTGTACATATTGCTATAGAAAGACTGGTAATGTCTTTGTCGGAGCGTTATTAGTCGCTATCTTAGCATGTTGGAT
>CACYJD010000083.1 GCA_902774655.1 uncultured Erysipelotrichaceae bacterium
ACGTATCCAAAAATACTAAATAAACCAGCAGAAGCATACCCGGCCAAGATGCCAAATAAAAATGGAGTCATTTGTATATTTGCATTCTTTCTTTGCGATGAGCAAACAACAACGACAAAGAATGTAACTAAACCACACAATAAAGCAATTAAGTTATATGGGTAAACTGTATCAAATGATGCGCTAGTGGCAAAATAACCATCAGCTTTAATTAAGTTAGCAACCGCACTTGGAGCGAGTGTCAAACCAATTAAAGAAACAACTGGTCCAATAACGATTGGTGAAAGAATCTTATCAATCCACTTAGTTCCAACGAAATGAATAATAATCGCAATAATAACGTGAACGATACCCGCAAAGAAACCGCCGAGTAAAATACCAAGGAATCCATAGTTTTGACTAGCCATAATAAGGGCGCCAATAAATGCAAACGAGCTTGATAAAATAACTGGGCTCTTCTTTTTAGTAAACATTATGTAGATTAGTGTTCCTAATCCACTACCTAATAATGCTGCAGAAATATGATCTGCTTGATGAATTAATACTGGAACTGCAATAGTTGCGGCTACAATTGCTAATACTTGTTGAAGAGCGAAGGCAAATAGTTGTCCTCCTTTAGGTTTATCTTCAACATTAAAAACCATTTTGCTCATATAAAAAATCCTTTAATGATGAATTAATTTTATTTAAAATTCATCAAAACCTCAATAAGCAATAAAAAGACCAGAATCACATGCGAATTCTGGTCATTTATCAATAGGTTCTCAACTATTTGAGACTTTTAGGCAATTATTTTCCTTTGCGAGCAGAAATCTTTTTAATGACAACAATGATTTCGTGCGCAAATAATGGAACAAAGCTTGCTGCAAGAGTAATTAACCACTCTGCTGGACCAAGTGGCGCAGTATTAAATACTTTTTGAACACCTGGAGTCAAAACAACAAAGAATTGTAATCCGACGCCGGCAACTAATGCGATAAGCATAACCCAGTTTTTATTTCTAAATACTTTAATAAAGGATTCACTAGTATTAGACATACAAACCATGTGGATTAATTCAGCAAATGCTAATGAAGTAAATGCCATTGTTTGAGCTTGATGTAAGATTTCATCAGATGCATTAACAATACCACTATAGTCAAAGATACCGTTTGTCCAGAAGGCGCTTAAGTAAGCTAAGATAACCGCCACTGTAATAAATAAACCATGTAAGATTGTGTCTCTAAATCCACCGTGAGCGAAGATGCCTTCTTTTGGATCACGTGGTTTTTCTTCCATAATATTCTTGGCTTTAGGATCAACACCTAATGCAATAGCAGGTAAACTATCTGTAATTAAGTTAATCCATAATAAGTGAATAGCTAAGAATGGTGTCTTGAATCCAACAATAATAACAAACATCATTGCTAAGACTTCAGCGATATTACTTGAAAGTAAGAAGATAACTGTTTTCTTAATATTAGCGAAGATACCTCTACCTTCTTCAACAGCCTTTTCAATACTTGCAAAGTTATCATCAGTTAAGACCATATCTGCAGCTGATTTAGCAACATCAGTACCAGTGATACCCATAGCAATACCAATGTCTGCTGCTTTTAAGCTTGGTGCATCGTTAACACCATCACCAGTCATAGCGCAGATATTTCCGTTAGCCTTAAATGCTTTAACGATTTGAACCTTATTTTCTGGAGAAACACGTGCAAATACTCTTACGGTTTTAACCTTTTCTTGTAATTCTTCTTCGCTTAAAGCATCGACATCTTTACCAGTGATACATTGATCAATGGAATCAGCAATGCCTAAATCATGAGCGATAGCGAAAGCTGTATCCTTATGGTCACCAGTAATCATGATTGTGGTAATACCAGCTGTTTTAAATTTAGCAACGGCAGGTTTAGCTTCAGGTCTTGCAGGGTCAATCATTGCAACTAAACCAACGAAGACTAATTCAGTTTCCTCTATCTTATTTAATTTATTATATGCAAGAGCGAGAACACGAAGGGCTTTACTTGAATAGAAGCTAACTGCTTTATTAATTTCTTCAATATCTTTCTTTGTAATTGCTCTTTCAACACCATTATCTAAAACAGAAACTAGAAGTGGTTCCATTGAGCCAAAAGCACCTTTTGTAAATGTGACTTTACCTTTGCCTTCAGTGTGTTGAGTAGACATAAGTTTACGCACACTATCAAATGGAATTTCATCCACTCTAGGGTTGCTACCTTCAATTTCAGATTTGTGCATATTGAATTCAGAATTCATTAGCCATTACAACTAATGCGATTTCAGTAGGATCACCATATAATCCTTCATCAACAGTAGCGTTGCTACATAAACTCATACCTTTAGCTAATAAGCCAAGATCTGAGCCTTTATTTGCTTCTATGAAGTCTTCACGTACATGGAATTTGCCTAATGTATACGCTTCAACAACAGTCATTTTATTTTGAGTTAATGTACCGGTTTTATCACTGCAAACAATTGAAACGCTACCAAGGGTTTCAACAGAAGGCAATTTCTTAACAACTGTGTTAACCTTAACCATTCTTTGAACGCCGATTGATAAAACGATTGTAACAACAGCGGCTAAACCTTCAGGAATAGCAGCAACTGCTAATGCAATAGCGCCTAAAACAGCTTCAATCCATGCTTCAATGTCACTACCAGATCCTCTAACAAGAATCCAAATAACATCAACGATTAATGTAAGAACAACAATACCTAAGGTTAATAAACCAAGGATTTTTGATAATTTGGACAAAACTTTTTGAAGTGGAGTTTCTTCGGATTCTTCTTCGTCTAGAGCTTGAGCAATACTACCGATTTCGGTACTCATTGCAGTAGCAACAACTACGCCTTTTCCTCTACCTTTTGTAACAGGTGTAGACATATATGCTAAGTTAGTTCTATCGCCAATACCTACTTCACTGGAGAAAGTAATCTCAGCATCTTTTTGAACAGGAACTGATTCACCAGTCAAGCTAGATTCATTGATTTGTAAGTTAACTGCTTTAACTAAACGAAGGTCTGCACCGATGGTGTCGCCTTCTTCAATAATAACTACATCACCAGGAACTAATTCGCTTGATTTAACTCTTGCGACTTTACCATCTCTAAGAACATTGGATTCAGGAGATGATAATTTCTTAAGTGCATCTAGTGATGTCTGAGCTTTAATTTCTTGGACTGTTCCAATAATTGAGTTAAGAACAACAACTGCTAAGATGATAACAACATCAGGCCAGTCTCCAACATTTAAGAAATCGAATGATCCATGTTGAATTGTTTCATATATAGAGACACCAATAGTAATTGCGACAGCGCCAAATAAAACGAAAATCATTGGATTGTTCATTTGCTCAAAGAAAATGCGAATCCAGGATTTTTTCTTCTTTTCTTCTAATTTATTTTCACCGTATTTGGCTAGTCTAGCTTTTGCTTCTTCACTACTTAGACCATTATCTAGGTCTGTATTTAATTCACTAACTGTTTGTTCAATTGTTTTAGTTTCGTGAACTGCTTTGTTTAGTTTTGTTTCTTCCATTGCTAAACTCCTTTATGAGATTTTCTAATTATAACAACTATGTTTTTATAATTTCTACCTAAGAAATAATTTTTAACGAATTATGCATATTAATTGAAAAAGAGATTTAAAATATTCTATCATTAATATACCCCCTGGAGGTATATATGGACATCAAAGTTAAACTAAAACCTAGAGATGAAGATTCTAAAAAGTCATATAAAACTAGAATTAATAGAGTTATCGGCCAACTCAATGGCATTAACAAAATGTTTGATGAAAATCGTTATTGTGGCGATATTTTAACTCAATTAAGTGCGGCAAAAAGAGCGATTGAAGAATTAAGTTATCTCGTACTTCAAGACCACATTAAAACTTGTGTAGCAGATGAACTTAAAGAAGGAAAAACTGAAATTGTTGATGAAACAGTTTCTTTGATTAGGAACTTAAAGTAATGGCGACAACTGAAAAATATGACGTTAAAGGAATGAGCTGTGCTGCTTGCCAAGCTCATGTAGAAAAAGCAGTCTCTAACTTAAAAGGTGTGTCATCCTGTAGAGTGAATCTTTTAACGAACTCAATGGATGTGACTTATGATGATTCATTAACAAATAAAGATATCGAAAACGCTGTTAACAATGCTGGTTATAGCGCTTCTTTATCGAAGGGTGATATCAAAGAAAAATACGAAGATAAAGACACAAAAAGTAAATTAATAAAGCTCATATTCTCCATTATTTTACTTATTCAACTATTTTATATTTCAATGGGCTATATGACTAAATGGTGGCCAATCTTTGGTCTAGAAAACCACTTAATAGTTTTAGCGACAATTGAGTTAATTATTTCTTTAGCCATCATGATTCTAAACTACCATTTTTATGTTAATGGAACTAAAGCATTAATACATTTATCTCCTACCATGGACACATTAGTAATGTTGGGTTCTGGAGTATCTTTTGTTTATTCCTTAATTATATATGCATTAATGATCGTTGCTTTTGCTCAAGGAAATAATGATCAATGTATGCATTTATCTATGAACCTATACTTTGAAACTGCAGGAATGGTTCCAACGTTAATTAGTATAGGAAAAACATTAGAGTCTTATAGTAAAGGAAAAAGCACTAACGCCATTAAGTCACTTTTAAATCTAGCTCCACAAACCGCACACAAAATCGTTAATGGATTAGAAGTTGAAGTTAACGCAAATGAATTAGCGCTTAACGATACATTCATTGTTAAACCAGGCGAATCTTTTCCGGTGGACGGAACTGTAATTGATGGCTCAAGTGCGGTTAATGAATCAATACTTACCGGAGAAAGCATGCCTATAGAAAAAACAGTAGGTTCTCAAGTATTTTCCGCTACTATCAATCAAAATGGTTATTTGATTTGTAATGCTACAAAGGTTGGAAACGATACAACTTTAAAACAAATAGTCAAAATGGTTGAAGAAGCTTCTAGCACCAAGACAAAAATATCACTTTTAGCAGATAAAGTTAGTGCAATATTCGTTCCTGTTGTTCTAGGAATTGCTCTTATTATATTCACTTTATGGATGATTTTTGGTGGAAGTATAATTGACCAGTATCAGTTGGCAGAAACAAAACTCTCATTTGCAATCGCTAAAGCAATCTCGATTCTCGTAATATCCTGCCCTTGTGCATTAGGTTTAGCTACACCTGTTGCCATTATGGTTGGAAGCGGACTAGGTGCTAAAAACAATATCTTATTTAAAACAGCTTCCGCTTTAGAAGAAGCTGGCAAAGTCGACTTTGTAGTGTTAGACAAAACAGGCACAATCACTAAGGGCAAACCAGTAATAAACGAGATAATTCCACTTAACAAACATAATAAAAATGAACTAATCGAATTAGCATATTCAATTGAATCACTGAGCGAACACCCTTTAGCAAAAGCAATAATAAAGTATGGCGACACTAATAAAATTACTAAAACACCACTAACTGATTTTTCAATTATCGAAGGTCATGGTGTAAAAGCAAAATATAACGGAAAAACACTTATTGGTTGTAATAAATCATATCTAAAAACAATAGGTTCTCAACTAAATGAGAATATTTATGACGAAAGCGCAACACCATTAATATTCATTTTGAATAACGAAATTATCGGTGTCATAACTGTAAAAGACGAAGTAAAAGAAGATAGCTTGGAAGCAATTAATGAATTCAAAAAACTTGGTATCACTCCAATTATGTTAACTGGAGATAATGAAATAGTAGCAAAAGATGTTGCTAGTAGGGTTGGTATTGATCATTTTATTAGCGGTGTACTTCCAAACGAAAAACTTTTAGTAATAAATGAATTACAAAAATACGGAAAAGTAATGATGATTGGCGATGGCATTAATGATTCGCCTAGTTTAACTAAAGCAGATGTTTCAATTGCTATTGGTGCAGGAAGTGATATCGCCATCGATTCAGCTGAAATTATTCTAATGAAATCGACATTGAAAGATGCAACAGCAGCAATTAGATTATCTCGCGTAACATTACTAAACATTAAAGAAAACTTATTCTGGGCCTTTATTTATAACCTTATTATGATTCCTATTGCCGCTGGAGCATTTACCGGCCTTGGATTACTATCTTTAAGACCTTGGATGGGAAGTGCAGCGATGAGCTTATCAAGCTTATTTGTGGTCCTTAACG
>CACYJD010000084.1:0-1374 GCA_902774655.1 uncultured Erysipelotrichaceae bacterium
TTCGACAATATTAAGTTCAAATATTGCACCTTGGGTTGATTGAAGCACTTTCTCATTATATATAGAACAAGAACCACTACTCAAAAGAACATCTTTATAACCAAAAGCCAAAGCGGTTCTAAGTATTGTTCCAACATTTCCTGGATCAGAAACGTTATCTAAATAGAGAACTTTATCGCCATATACTCCACTATTTTGCTTCATTTTGCATACAGAAATTACACCTTGTGAAGACTTATTCTTAGATATTTTAGCCATCACATCATCATAAACGATATATTGATCTATATTCTTATCTAAGTCTTTGATTTCTTTTGTGGTAAAAACAGATTGAACAGCATTGGCTTTTAAAGCCATTTCAAGCATATGATAGCCTTCAACAACAAATAACCCAGTCTCTTTTCTATATTTAGAATCATATAGTTTGACTAGATTTTTTATTTTATCGTTACTCTTCGATGCAATCCTATAAATCATAGTTATTTTCCTGAATATTTCTTGTGAATAAGTTGTTTTCTATACATATTATAATTCGGACAATACTTATAAACAAATTCATAGAATTTTTTTGAATGATCCATATATTTATCATGCGCTAATTCGTGGACTACTACAGAATTAATAGCCTCTTTTGTATAATGCACTAACTGCAATGAAAAAGATAAAGTGTTCGTTCTTCTTGAGTTAGATCCATACCTACTTTTAGCGTTACTAATTCGAATTCTATAATCTCTAGAGACGGGCATTATCTTCAATAAATCACTATATTGTCGAGTAATTTCGTCAAAAAGTAATGCTTTTAACTTCTTTAGAAGTGCTTTTTCATCATAACCATCTAAAGGGAATTTCTCGCCAAATATATATACATAATTATTGGTGAAATCATAAGGCAGCTCTTCTTCTTTAACTTTAGTTAATCTATCGAAAAACTTATCAATGCCTTTTACAATAGTGCCTCTAGTTGTGAAGCAAGGGCAAGAAACATAAAAAGAACCATTTTTAAAACGGAAGCGAATAGATCTCATTCCTCTTTTATAAGTGATGATTAAGGGGTATATAGTCCCCTCTTTTTCGTAAATGTCCTCTTTGACCTTATTCATAATTAAAAACTATTTTACATTATTTATAGTAAATATGTAGAATAGAAATGATGGAAAAATTACTTATCAGCGCATGTCTAGTTGGAGAGAAAGTTACTTATAAAGGAACTGATAATTTCACTCCTAAAGTAAAAGAGTTACAAGAAAAATATGATCTTGTCTTATTTTGTCCAGAAGTTGAAGGTGGTTTAAAGGTTCCACGCATGCCAAGCGAAATTGTTCACCAACAAGTTATTAGAAAAGATGGAAAAGACGTTACTAGAGAATATGAACT